>DATGJI010000055.1 GCA_035295225.1 Candidatus Eremiobacteraceae bacterium
ATTCGCCTTGCGTCAGTTCGTCTTGGAAATATGCGCCTGCGCCTTCATTCGAAGTGCCGGGCGGGCCGCTCGCATTCCAGATGTACGCCGAGATGCGATTCGGCCGGGTCGGCGAGTCCTTGCTATAAAATCGGAAGCCCCATTCGAAAGCGCCAGGTTCTCCCTTTCCGATCCAGTGGAGATAGCGCTGCGCGGTCTGGCCTTCAAATGTCAGCGCGTCGGGCCGCATCCACGCTTCAACCGTAAGGCCTTTTCCGCTCGTGGGTTGGCTGAAGACCGTGCTGTCCGCAATCTCAACAAACGCATCCGAGCCATTGAGCACGATCGCTTCGTCAGGCTCGCTCTGTATCGCCCCAGGCTGCCCTCGCGTGACGCCGCCCTTGTAGGTCCCATCGCGCCGGCCGCTTGACGAATCGCGCGCGACGACGCCCGACTTCTCCTCGAAGCGCCAGTAGCCGACGGGCCCTTTTGCCAGAACTCGGACGTGGTACGGCCGAGCCGACGCCGCACGTGCCGGCCCGCCGACGATCGACGCGAGCCCGGCGGCTCCGAACATCCGCAGCACATCGCGGCGCGTGCGCGTGCTCATAGGCGTGTGAGTTCCACGCGCCGGTTCAGCGCGCGGCCCTCGAGCGTGGCGTTGCTCGCCTTTGGCCGAGTCGCGCCGAAGCCGCCGGTGGTCAGGCGCGATGGAGCGATGTGATATGTCGCGACGAGAGCGGCCTTGACCGACGCTGCCCGTCTGCGCGACAACGCGAGATTATAGGGGGCGGTGCCGATGGAATCGGTGTGCCCATCGATCTCGAGCTTCCACTGCGGGTGCTGTGACAGCAATTGGGCGATGGCGGACAGCGTCGGTTGCGATTGCGGCCGGATCGTCGCTTGATTGAAGTCGAAGTATATCCCGTAGATGTCGGCCGGCTGCTTGGCCTCAAGCGTGGATGCAAGCTCGCTGGTCGCCTGCGGGCCCGGTTGGTAGATCTTGACGACTTGCATTTCTTCGTCTTCGAGGACGAAACGCAAGACGATGGGATCATTCGGATCGTCGAGCACCCACATATCGTAGCAATTGAACCGTATCGCCGCGGGGATCTGCACGCATCCCGGTTCTCCGGACTGGATGTGGATCGCCGTGACCACCGCTGGTTTGTCGTTGAGGATGATCGGCACGCCGCCTTCGCCGACCTTACGCACGGGCGCCGACGACCACATCGCCATGCACATGGCCGACATATAGAAGGTCATTTTGGCTGAGCCCTTTGACTGCAACGCGGCGAACAAGTCGCGCGAGAGTTCGAGCGTCGTCGTTCCCGGGTGATTGCCTTCCACGGGCGTCTCGGTGTTTGGGTAGTCCTTCGGCGGCGAGCCATCGCAGAAATCTTGGAAGAATGCGGTCGAGTGATCCAGGTCCTGCGCGCGCGTCATGCGGGTCGTGTTGACCGAACCTAACTGCGTCTTCGAATCGAATGAGAAGTTCAGCCCTGTGGCGTTGATTGATGTCACGCGCTTGATGGATTCCAGATCTCCATCGGTGCTTTCACCCGCGGTGACGATCGTCAGCTCCGGCCGCATCGGAATCGACGTCAGCGTCCCCGCTCCAGTGGGTGTCCACTCCGGCTTCGGCGTCGGCTCTCCGGAGTCGGCGCCGCTTGCGTCGCTTGTGTCGCTCGCAGCGCTCGCGCCGCTCACGGGAGCGGGGCTGGCGAGGGCCTGTGCCGCTTGTCCGAACTGCCCCGCCACCGAGCTGCCCGATACATCGCCGGCCGATGATACCGGGCCGGGCGATTCAGCGACGGCGGTTGTGGACGACTCATCGGTTGCAGCCGCGACATCCGCTGAGGAAGCCGGGTTTGGGGAGTCGGTGCTGCTCGATGATTCGGTAGCGTTCGGCGATTGAAGCGCGGCCGCCGATGAATCGGCAGCGGTCAGCGTCGGTGTCGGTGTCGGTGTCGCCGACGACGATTGGTCGCCGTGCCCGCATGACGCACGCGATGGCGACCAGAAACACCGCGAACGCGCGGACGGGGTCGAATCTTCCGATCGAAAGTCCACTCACGGATTGCGGCTCCCAATCCCGCTCCCGGCCGTAGCCGACAGGGCTAGCGCAAATCTACCACACTTACGTTAGGCCTAGCAAACGGCACGGTCGGGCTCCCGACAATGCGTGAGGGGACGGCCTAAAGCCCGTCTCGCGAGCGCTGGGCTAAGCGGCATCGCGGTGTCGCGGAGCCGCAAGCGCTGCGCAGTGTTGTGGCGGCGGCAATGCTTCAAACGGTGTTGTCGAGATTCTACCCTGCAGCCGAAGCCGATCGGGGTGCAGTGCTGCATACCGGTCGGGCAGTTGCCGAATGCAATCACCCTCGATCCGACAGGCCGCTATTTGTGCGTGATTAAGCAGCTCGACAGCACGGTGAGCATCATCGACTCGGTCACCAACGTGGTGGTGAAGACGGTCCCAGCAGGCGCGCCCAATCTCGCGGTATGGGGCTCTTCTGGATCGTTTTTGAACCACCGTGCCGTGACTAGACGACGAACCTTAGAATAAACGACGACGCATTACTAGAACTTCGGAGTTTACCAGTTACAGGAGGGGGACTGGCTGGTATTCTCTGGATAGGTGACCGCGATGATCCCAGTTGCAGTTGGGTGGTCATGTGAAATCGCGCGGTGGCCACGCTGGCGAACGTTGCCGGTACTTGGCGTTTGGCGACGATGCCGAGAGGCGCAGGATTGTGGCGGATCAAGGAAGCGAAGAGTCCGTAAACCCGAGCGCTCGCTCCCCGAAGTCAGTCGAAGCCGTGGGAAACATTGCCTTCCCGTATGAGAGCCAGGCCCCGAACTCGGAGTGGTGTTGGGCGGCCTGCTTTCGGATGGCTGCTGCACATTTTGGATGCGCGACACCCGCCCCGCAATGTGCCCTTGCGCAACGCTGGATCCCAGGCGCCGTCAATTGCTGCCTGGTGCCGGGAGCTATTCCGCCCTCGTGCAATCATGCGCTCCCGTCCAATCTCGTTGTGCCTGTCACTAGCTCACTCGGGCTATCGGGAATCGCGATGCCCGCGTGCTTGAAGGTGGACGTCGACGCGATTGTTGCGCAAGGCGACCTCGTACTATTGCTTCTTGACTGCGGCAGAGCACACTACGTTCTTTGCATCGCTCCCGTGGACCAGAATTCAGTCGCTGTCGCGGACCCAGATCCGACCGTAGGTTGCCAGCCTATTCCATGGGCCTCGGTCTCGACTGGATACGGAAACGACGGAATCGATGGGGCATGGCACTTGTCAAGAAGCGCGCGATAGACTGAGGGAGGTAAATTTTGGACAGGTACATTGGACAAAAGGTGATTGCCGGGCTCCTGGCTATGGTTGCGTTGACGACACCTCCGGCCGCCCGCGCCAGAAATTCTCCGTTAGCCACCTTGACTTCGGGCTCGAGATTGAGCTCATTGGTGTCGCCGAGTCCAACACCGACTCCTCAACTCGATGATATTACGAGGCTCTTGGGGCTAAGCCGCGTGATCGTACTCGAAGGCCATTTGTCGTGGGAGCTTCCGCCGAGGGTAAATACGGGCCCGCTAGCTCCTGGCGCTGGCGCAAAACAGCCGGCGTACCGGGGAAGCCTGACCCTCGTGAGCTGTCGTTCGGTAAATAGAGAGGCAACATGTGTCGAGACTCCGGGCACTCCGATTTCAGCGGCGATAGTGACAGGTGCTGCGGTAGTCCGTTTCGATTTGGCCGGGCGAAGGTTCATGAACGCATACTACGAGTTCGCGACTACGAATGGGACTTCGGACGACCCCCGACCCGGTATACCCGCGGGACTATACAACGTATATTGCAGCTACCGTTCTGCGCAACAGCGCTGCGCGACGGGCGTACACCTGTCGACGACGTCAACCGTACACCGCTCGTTTTCGCTCGGTCTTATAAGCATAGCCGGTGGAAATCCCCCGCTTCACAATCAAGAGCTGTTTTACGCTACCGATCGAGACGTCAACGACGGTTCCACAAATGTTGTCGCAGATATGTTTCAGCGTGACCGCTCGACGCCGTACTGCCCCACGGAGAGTACGCCCACCGGCGCGGGGGTTCCGGCTCAACAAGGTCAGACCGAACCTGAGCTTTGCCTTCGTTTCGGCACGCTTACCCCGGTGTCGTTCGATGCTTCAAGAGCTACAAACTCTCCAATTCCGTCCGAACCAGGGCTTGCAGAGGCGCTCGGATCATATTCGAATCCGCGGCCGAGCGCAATGATAATCTACATACACGGCTACAACAACAGGTTTGATCAGGCTTATCAAGATGCCTCAACGTTTCCCACACTTTACAGCTCGACCGGCACCACGCCGAAAATACCAGTGTTGATGTTCAGTTGGCCTGCGAACGGCAAGACGTTGAAGTACCTCGACGATGAAACTAATCTCTCTTGGTCAGCGACGCACTTCCGAGAGCTGCTGCTTAGACTGCTGAATGACCCCAGCGCGCCGCCCGAGATAGATCTCGTCGCGCACAGCATGGGAAATAGGTTGCTACTTGATTCGCTTGTCTACTTGGAAGAATCGCATTCACAAACGACATCAGTAACCGGCGACGCGGCCGTCAAATGCGTCATTGCATCCCCGGATTCCACGACTGATGCAAATCGGCCAGAATGCCACCACATTCACGAAGTGATTTCATTCGAACCCGACGTCGACTCCGCTACGTTCTTCGAGGCTTCCGAGCGTGTGGCGCGTGTCGCTGATGGCTTTACGCTCTACGGCTCGACGGCCGACTACGCGCTAGAACTCTCACGAGAGCTGCACGGCCATTGCCGAGCCGGTCAACTCTTTTGCAACCTCGACATGCCCGATCGCTCGAACATCAATCTTATCGATGCAACGATTTTTCGATGCGACTTCTGGGGCCATTCATATTGGGCAGTGAGCACAACGGTACGGGGTGATGTCATGGCATTGCTTACGGGAGGCCAGCCCATGAAGCCAACAGAAACACGCCCCAATATTTCTTATGAGCCAGCCGACCGGAATATTCCGGTCCCTCACTATGCGTTCACCTCTTTCAACGGCGACGATAGCGCTTGCATGGCTGACCCGTCAACAAACGAAGACGACCCTAACCAGTGAGGCGCAGAGACTTTCTTGGCGGCGCCATCGTCTCGAGCTTGGCGTCAATTCCAACTGCGGCCGAGGCGGCCAGCAGTTGCCGGTACAACACGGACAGTCGCGCGTTTGAGGACTTTGTCCTCTGGGAGGATTTTAGCGAACCGTTCCATGGCCGAAGCCCACAAGTTTTTCGGTTAGGCTCGGGTCCACCTGTAATCATCTTGCACGAAATATCGGGCGCGAATCCACAGCTGTTTGCATTTGCGAAGCGGGTAGCTAGCGCGGGATTCACCTCAATTGTTCCGATACTTTTTGGCAGACCGAACCAACCCGAATCTAACTGTAGCGTCGCTGAGCAGTTCCTTCGGATGTGTGTCACACGAGAGTTCAGCCTCTTCAGCGCTCATCGCTCGAGTCCGATTGTTGATTGGGTTCGAGCGCTCGGTCGTTTCGTATACGCCGGAATTAGCCCTAGGGGTATCGGTGTCGTCGGTTTATGCGTAACCGGGAACTTTGCGCTCGCTATGGCGGCTGACGAATATCTGCTCGCACCCGTGATCTCTGAACCGGCGTTACCCTTTTCGGTTCCGTGGCACCCGGGGAACAAATCATCGCTCGGCCTTACCGGCGACGAAATTGCCTCGCTTCAACGAAGGATTCGTGGCGGAATGCAAGTTGCCGCATTTCGCTTTACTGATGATCCGTTTGTGTCAGTTGATAGAATGAAGGCTCTTGAAGCGCTTGTGACGGACGCGCGTGGGAAGCTGGTAGGAAATTATAGCATCCCCCCGATTTGCCCAAATGCGCACGCGGTATTCACGGATCACTTCGATGAGAGCAGCGCAACTTCGCAGTCGGTGTTTAGTCAACTGGTCGACTTCTTGCGCCAATCGCTTCCCTCAATTTAGATTGCCGAATAGTTCATTTGCGCTCGAACGCGTCTACAAACCCTTAACACAAATAGATTAAGCTGCTACCACCGTAGCTCAAACGCCACTCGCGCCGCATTCTTGCTAAGCAACCCTCTTCCACACGGTTCACCGCACTACGTGGCCGACGGAGATTACGACGAGACGCTCGAGGCAAGGATCCTCTCATCGCTAGACCTAGTAATTACCACAGTTGTATTCTCCGCGACACGTGTTACTATATCCCCGACTTGCCCAGGCTTGGGCGTGACCGGCTGCATGACGTAAGTGACCGAACCCGCTTTGGGCTACCACTGCGACGATACAGTCTTTCCTGAGGGGATCGCGCAAATGCAGATTTACAAGCTAATGAGGTCGTTTGCATTGTCGTTCGTCACGATGCTTGCGCTAAGCGGCGCGTGCCTCGGCGCAACTTCAGACGGCAAAATCGTGTTCCTAGAATCTCCCAATCCGGACATTTCTGACACGGCTTTCACAACCGTTTACGGTCAATTCGCGGGCCGTTTCGCGTCCGCTGGTGTGAAGGCGACTCAAATTCAACCGACGGACGTTGCGGCTAATTGCAGCGGGACCAATAACCCGACCGCCATTCTTCTCACGTGGACAGCCGCCGGAGAGCAGCACTATAACAGATGGTCTGGTTCAACACCGAGCAACGGCAAGTTACAGTATGTTACCGTCTCCCAATGCGATGGCACGCAGCTCTCTAGTATTACGAACTTTCCATCGTATTATTACTGTGAGCGACACCCCTGGCAGTTCCCGATCGAGCTGACAACGTCACTTATGGGTTTCATCAATCTCATACACGCAAACGCAATCCATTCGCAAGCTGTAGCGGGAATATCCAGCGGGACAGTCGGCTTGAATCAATTTCTAAATAACGATGCTCGGAGTGGAATTACCGACAGCTTGGGTGATGCGATGAATTTTGTAGTAGCCAGCTACCATGCGGCCTTCAAGATCGACAACGATTCCGAGACTCAGGATCAAGTTAGGAAGCAGTTTGGCAAGTGCCACAATTAGGCCGCGCTATTCCCGCGGCGGAGTATTAGAACTGTTCGGTCGAACAATGTAAGGCGTAACGGCGCCTCTTACTCGAGCGACCAAAGTGTCTTGCGGTTCCGAGTGTCGAGAACTGAATTGACACTGAAGTTAGGACGCGACCGCATGAATCAACGAACGATCATCTTAGCCGTCGCATGTCCACCAATCGTGACAACTCGCTTGGGGCTGCCTTCAACGGGATAACCACTGGCGAGCCAACGGCGACAATCCTCTCGTTTAACGCATCGAGGTAATGAGCTTCATCTTTCGCTACGCAATTTAGCCCCTGGACTGCGAGTGCGCCGACATCGCGTGCGACCCCGAGGACGCCTACGCCATGAGCACGGGCCTCTAGGCCGCGAGCGGCGACGTCAGTCTGCAAATCGACAAATTCTTTGGCGCTCAACATCGGCGCGATGTCCAGCGCGGCGTCGAGCGTTGCCGAATCCCACGTCAGACCTTTCCAAAACGCGATCAACGCAAGCGCGTCCTCAGCGGGACCGCAGTCGGCGCTGCGCATTTCCACGTAACCCGGACGGATGCGCGCTTCGGTGAAAATCGTGCTTAGCGCATCCGTGAAATCCGCCATCGTCGCGCCGCGCAGCTTGCGCAATGTCCGTCCGTCACCAGGTTCAAACTGACCGTTGCGATCCACGAAGATCAGCGGTGTCGAGAAGACGCGCTCGACGAAGGCCTCGAGCGAAAATTTCGGCGATAGCGCGCTCGAATGCACGCCGGATCGATCGGGATCCGTTTCAAGCCACGCAGCGTAGCGTTCGGATTTCCGACCGGTGGCGACGCCGTCGGCAAACGGTGAATTGGCGAACATCGCGGCGACGATCGGGCCGAGCCGATTGCCGAGGACGAATTTCTTACCGAGGTCGACCTCATCGCTATAGTCGATGCTGGTCTGAATGGACGCGGTGCGCGTCATCATATCCCACGCGCGCGCACCGCGCGAGCGCAGATATGGCTTCATCACCGTGTAGCGCCGCTTGTGGATCCACTTCTGTTCGTCGAGGCGGCGCAGCGGGTCGAAGCCGATCGCGAGAAAGTAAAGACCCAGCTCATCGCCGATGGCGACCAAGTCGGCGAGATATGCGCGCAGATCCGCTTCGATCTCGTGCAGCGTCGCACGAGCATTTCCTGAAAATTCGATCTGACCGCCGGGTTCAAGCGTAATACGACCAGAGGGAATCGCGACCGCGACGATGTCGTCGCCTTCCAGCTCCCATTTCGATGGATCGGGTGCGAGCCGTTCTAGCACGCTGCGGACCTGCGCCGGTGAGATGCGCTGCGAGTCGGGTGCGGTAAAACCTATGAGTTCGAGCTCGAGTCCAGAGGACCAGGCGGCGCGTGGTTTTGCGCCCGCGCGTAGGAACTCGGCCGCAGCTTCCACGCTGGTTTCGCCGAGCGGGCTGGCGAGGAAGGGCGTACTGGAATCCGCAAGTATGTCGGACATGATTGTCTCGCCCACGGCCGATGAGCGCCGGGCTGCGCTCGAAAAGACCAGGGCGCGCACGTTCCAACTCTTCGACCTAGCCACCTCCGAGGACGTCCTGCATCAAGCGCCGCTGCCGGGCTTTCGACCCGTGCTCTGGCATCTCGCGCACATCGGCGTTTTCGAAGGCTATTGGGTGTTGCAGCAGGCGCTGAAGCAGGCAAGCATCGATCCGCGCTACGACATTCTCTTCGATCCGATCAAGACGCCGCGCGAAAATGCGAAGGTTCTACCAAAACGCGACGAGATGGAATCGTATCTCAACGAAGTACGCGATCGCGTGCTCCGTGCGTTGGAAGCGACGGATCGCACGTCCAACGGCAACGTCCTTCTCAACAACGGGTACGTCTTCGATCTCGTGCTCGAACACGAACGTCAGCATCAAGAGACGCTCGCAGCGCTGCTCAACGCGATGCCGCACGACACGAAACGCCCCGGGCCCGCCGCGCCGGTCGGCGAGCGGCGTTCGCCGCGCGGCGAGATCGCGATTCCGGCCGCAAGCGTTCGCATCGGCGGCACGGGCAAGTCGTTCGAATACGACAACGAGCTGCCGGCGTTCGACGTCGATGTGCCTGCATTCCGGATCGACACCGACCTCGTGACCAACGGCGAGTATGCCGACTTCATCGCGTCCGGCGGCTACACGCGGCGCGAGTGGTGGTCTGACGACGGCTGGAAGTGGAAGGAAGAGAATAGCATCGCCGAGCCGCTCGGATGGTCAGGGCCGCCGTGGATCGAGCGTCGCTTCTTCGATGAAGGTCCGCTGCGCCTCGATGCGCCGGTCACAGGCATCTCGTGGTTCGAAGCGGACGCCTACGCTCGATCGCAAGGCAAGCGCTTGCCCACGGAGATCGAGTGGGAGACCGCCGCAAGTGTCGATCCCGGCACGGGCCGCAAGCGACAGTTCCCATGGGGCGACGGAGTCTATGAACCCAAGTTTGCAAACGCTGCCGCATTGAAATGGGCGACCACGCCGGTCGGATCGTTCCCCGCCGGCGATTCCGCCGTCGGCCTGCGCGATGCAGCCGGCAACCTTTGGGAATGGACATCGTCGGACTTCCAAGGCTATCCCGGCTTCGCGGCCTACCCGTATCCGGACTATTCGCAGACCTGGTTCGACGGCGATCATCGCGTTGCGCGCGGCGGTTCCTGGTTCACCGACCCTGCGATCCTGCGCGCGTCGTTCCGCAACTTCTACCGGCGAAATTTCCGCCTTGGTTTCCTTGGTATCCGCTGCGCACGCGACGGCGACTGACACCGCCCTCGCGCGCTCGATCGAGCGCTATAACGCGCTCTGTCTCGACGCGAAGGTCGTCACCCCGTCGCTCGTGGCGGAATTTGCGGACAGCATGCGCGCTGCCGGCCTCACGTTTGGCGGAAAATTGCAATGCCGCTCGCTGCGGCCCGCGTTCATAACGAAGGAACGGCTTGCGGTGCTGCGCGATGCGACGCATGCGCTCGTCGCTGCGCTTGCCGTGGTTGAACGGAAGGCGCTCGCGGATACGTCCTTTGCGCGATCGCTTGGACTTAGCGAAGCCGAAATCGAGCTCGCGGCCGTCGATCCCGGCTACAGCGGCTCGACCGCGGTCTCGCGGCTCGATATGTATTTTGACGGCGCGCCGATCGCCATCGAATACAACGCCGATAGTCCGGCGGGCATGGCATACGAGGCGGGCCAAGCACGCATCGCCCTGGAGTTGCCGCCGATGCAGCGCTTCGCCGCGGAGCAGCCGATCGATCATCTTCCGGTCGACATCGCGTTGCGCGAGTCACTGCTTTCGGTCTGGCGCGAATTTCGCGAGAGACGCGCGCCGGGTGCGCCGCTCTCTCCGACCATCGCTATCGTGGACATGCCGGACGCTCCGACTACCGCCGAGTTCCACCTCGTCGCTCGCGATCTCACGGATCATGGCATCGCAGCGATCGTGGCGTCGCCCGATGATCTGCGCTACGACGGCGCGGCGCTCTTTATCGGCGACACGCGCGTGCACATGGTCTACAGGCGGCTCTTGGTGAGCGATTTTCTGGCTCGTTACGGATTGGACCATCCGTTGGCGGCCGCGTACCGTCACGGCGGCACGTGCGTCGCGAGTTCTTTTCGCTGCAAGATCGCGCATAAGAAGCTGGCGCTCTCCGCGGTCGTCGATCCGTCGAACCCTGTCGGATTGGGCGATGAGCAGCGAAAAGCGCTCTATCAGCTGATCCCGCCGATGATGCGGCTTGACGAAGGGTCCAAGGCCGGAGCGCTGATGGCCCAGCAGCTGTGCGTGCTCAAGCCGAACGACAACTACGGCGGGCGGGGCGTCGTGGTCGGTTGGGAATGCACTGCCGATGAATGGCGCGGCGCGCTCGACGCTGCGCTAGAGGGCGACTACGTCGTGCAGACACGCGCGCCGGAGCGGTACGAGCTGTTCCCCATCTTCGATCCGGATGCTCCGGAAGACGGCGTGCACCTCGAGCGACTGCTCGTGGACTGCAATCCATTTGTGTTTCGGGGCGGCGAGCTTGGCGGTTTGCTGACACGGCTTTCGCCGACCGCGATCGTCAATGTCGCGCGCGGCGGGCAAGCGGTTCCGACGTTTGTGGTGGGGTGACGGCTCGGCGTATTAAGCGCCCTGGTAGACGACCTCGATGCGCAGACCGCTTGGATCGCGTACCCACATCGCGTAGTAGTCGTCGCCGTATTCCGTGACCACGGCCGGCTCATCGTCGACTTCGGCGCCCATCTCGTCGAGCAGCTTGGCGCATTCATCCACCTTAGCTCGCGAGTCGGCGTTCAGCGCCAGATGGTCGAAGCCGACGCGGTGCTTACCGTCGTACAGATCGTCGGCGGTGCTTTCGCCCTTGAGGACGATGATCTCGAATCCCTCGCGTTGGTATCCGACCGACTCATCCTTGTCGAAGACGAGATCGAAACCAAGCGCGGGCAACAGCACGCCATAAAACTTCTTCGCGACGTTGAGCGCGTCTGTACCGATGCTCAAGTGGTGGATCGGGTGTACCGGCATATCGTCGGGCAGGTCCGTTCATAACGAAGCGAGCGCGTGCGATGACGCGCCCATGCAAGGCGTTCCACTAGGAGCGCACGCGACTAGTTGCGACGCCGGGAACCGAGTATTCCTGCACGATTGCGGCCAATCGCCGCATTATCTCGCTTATGGAGGAACGACCACATGGACCATAGTCTCGTGACGACCGCATTTGAACTGCCCGGACGTGCGATAACGCGAACGCTCGGATTGATCCGTGGCATCACGGTCAGGTCACGCAGCATAATCGGCAACATCGGCGCGAGCCTTCAGTCGCTTTTCGGCGGAAACATAACGCTGTATACCGAGTTGTGCGAACACGCGCGGACTGAGGCCTACGATATCATGATCCAACATGCGACCGCGGTCGGCGCCAATGCGATCATCGGCGTACGCTACGACGCCACGGAAATCGCGCCGGGCATCACCGAAGTGTTGTGCTACGGAACGGCGGTGATGGTGCAGGCGGTTTGAAATGGCGGTGGCGGACCATAAAGGTCCGCCCCACATGGAACGCGGTGGCGGACCATAAAGGTCCGCCCTACATCAGCGTTTGAGGGCCAGTGCGGATTTGAGGACCTTGATGCCCAGGAGCGCGCACTTGAGGCGCACCGCCGAAATCGAAATGCCGAGGTTCTCGAGCACGGCGTCATCGCTCAGTTGCTGCACTTCGGCAACGGTCTTGCCTTTGACGGCCTCCGTGAGAAGCGATGCAGACGCCTGCGATATCGCGCAGCCGCGACCCGCGAAACGGATATCTTCGATCCGATCGCCGGCGATGCGGACATCCATGCGGATGCGGTCGCCGCACAACGGATTGTTGTCCTCAAACGTGACGTCGGGATTCTCAAGCGTGCCAGCGTTGCGCGGGTGACGATAATGATCGAGGATGAAATCCCGATACAGATCATCGACGCCGCCGAAATCGTTCATGCGATGCCGAAGATGCCCTTGGCCTTTTCAATGCCGCGGATGAGCACGTCGATCTCGGACGCCGTGTTGTACAGATAGAACGACGCTCGCGCCGTGGCGGGGACCCCCAATTTTTCCATCAGCGGCTGATTGCAATGGTGACCGGCGCGGACGCAGACGCCCTCGCTGTCGAGGATCGTGGCCAGATCGTGGGCATGTATGTCTCCGACGGTCATCGAGATCACGCCGGTCCGATGAGCCATCGGTGGGCCAAAAACTTTTACAGCGCTGACCTCCGCCAGCCGGTCGAGCGCGATCCTGGTGAGCGCGAGCTCGTAAGAGTGGATCGCATCCATGCCGACCGATTCCAGATAATCCACGGCGGCACCCAACCCGACGGCTTCGGCGATCGCGGGCGTACCCGCTTCGAAGCGCGCCGGTACGTCGGCGTACGTGGATGACTGCAAGCGCACGACGTTGATCATCCCGCCGCCCGTCATGAACGGCGGCATGGCTTCAAGCAGCGCTAAACGACCCCAGAGAATGCCGATGCCGGTAGGACCGAGCATCTTGTGGCCCGAGAACGCGGCGAAGTCGCAGCCCCACGCTTGAACGTCGACCGGCATGCGCGGAACCGCTTGGCACGCATCAACCACGCTGATCGCGCCCGCTGCCCGGGCCCGCGCGGCTAGCAGCGCGACGTCGTTCACGGTGCCGAGCGTGTTGCTCACGGCGGTGAACGCGAATATCTTCGCCCCATCGAGCAGCGCGTCGAGCTGCGAGAGGTCGAGCAATCCTGCATCGTCGACCGGCACCAATCGGAGCGCGGCGCCGGTCTCCTGCGCCAAAACCTGCCACGGCACGAGATTGGAATGATGTTCCATCTCGGTCACCACGATCGCATCGCCGCGACGGATGTTGCGCCGACCCCATGCGAATGCGACGAGATTCAGACCTTCCGTCGCGTTGCGAACGAAGATGCATTCATCCGCCGACGGTGCATTGATGAAACCCGCGACTTTGCGGCGCGCCTCTTCATATGCCTCGGTGGCGAGTTCGCTGATGTGGTAGACGCCGCGGTGTATGTTCGCGTGGTAGCGCCGGTAGTAGTCGTCCATGGCGGCGATGACCTGCACCGGCTTCTGCGACGACGCCGCGCTGTCCAAGAACACGAGCGGCTTGCCGTGCGGCCGTTCGAGGAGAATCGGAAAATCTGCGCGGATCCGCTCGACAGCGGCTTCGTCAAGACCCGGCTGATCGATGAGGACGCGCCCGCTCATTCCGGTACTTCCACAGAGATCTGATCGCCGTCCGCGGTGACGGGATACGTCTTCACGGGCATGATCGCCGGCAGCCGCGTGGCCTGACCGGTGCGCACGTCGAAGCGCGCGCCGTGGCGCGGGCATTCGATCTCCCAACCGATCAGTTCGCCTTGGTCCAGCGGTCCGCGGTCGTGCGTGCAGACGTCGTCTATGGCGTAAAACGTGCCGTCATGGTTGCAGAGCGCGATGCGCTTGCCGGCTGCGTCCACCACTCGTACGGACCCGGGAGCGATATCTCCATTTTTCGCGACGGCGACCTTCGGCATGATACCTAGTGCGCGCCCAGCCGGCCGATGTGCGGCGCGACGAGATCCCGCAACGGCGCCACCAGCCGGTCATCGCCCGCTTTGGCGAAGACGTCCTGGAAGAACCCCTCGGCGATGATCTTCGTGGCGGCGCCGGGCTCGATGCCGCGGCTCTGCAGATAGAACATCTGCTCTTCGTCGATCGGACCGACCGTAGCGCCGTGCGTGCAGCGCGCGACATCGTCGATCAAAATCTCGAGCTTCGGCTCCGTATCGGCGCGCGCGCCGCTCGAAAGCAGCAAGTTGCGGTTCGCCTGGTAGGCCTCGCTGCGCGGAGCGTCGTGGCCGATCGAGATCACGCCGGTATACGTGGAATGCGACCGATCGTCCAGCGCGCTCTTGTACAGGAGATCGCTGCGCGTGTCCGGCGCGTGGTGGCCTTGCAGCGTCTGGAAGCCGAACTGCTGGTCGCCTTCACCGAAGATGAGCCCGAGCATGTCGCTCTCGGCCCCGCGCCCCTCAAGACGCACTTCGACATCGGCACGCGAGAGTTTGCCGCCCATCGCGAAATTCAGGGTGATCAGTTTTGCGTTGCTCCCGATCCGCGCGCGCTGATGCGAGAACACGACCGCGTCGCGCGGCGCATTCTGCGCGTGGACATAGGCGAGCGTTGCGTCGTCGTCGACGTGGATGTCCACGACGCCGGCCGTGAGCCGGCCAGGCAGCGCGTGGTTCTCGAGGATCGCCACGCGGGCGCCCTTGCCCACGTAGATGTCCAATCGGGGATACGTGCCCGCCTTCCAATCCACCACGATCGGTTCGGCGACGTGCGCGCCCGCGGGAATCCGGATGGCGCCGCCGGAGATCCAAAGCGCCTGCGCGAGCGCCGAGAAATGCGCGATGGAGTGGCCGATATCGATATTCGAGAGCGCCGGTGCGCCGCTCAGCGCGGCTGCTTCAAGGGTCTGCACGACGATGCCGCGATCGGCATCCGCGGCCGATAGCCGGATCTCGCAGACGGAGCGTTCCGGCTGCACGGGCGAGAGGTCGATGCCGGTAAGCCGCGTGCGGCGCCAGCCCTCGCTGCGTTCGCCGGGCACGGGGGAGCGTTCGTATTTCTCAAAGGCGGCAAGCCGTGCCGCGAGCACCGATTGAGGCTCGGACGCGCTACGCTTGGAAAGCGCCTCGATGCTTGCACGATCCGGCGCGAAAGGGCTGAGGGTCGGACTCGTCATGCTTACCCGACGGACCCTTCCATCTCCAACGCGATCAAACGGTTGAGCTCGACCGCATACTCCATCGGGAGTTCCTTGACGAACGGCTCGAAGAATCCGTTGACGATCATCGTGGTGGCTTCGACCTCCGTGAGGCCGCGGCTCATCACGTAGAACAGCTGCTCCTCGCCAACTTTCGAGACCGTCGCCTCGTGCTCGATACGCACATCCTGCGCGTCGATCTCCATGGTGGGATAGGTGTCCGAACGAGACGCCGGATCCATGAGCAAAGCGTCGCAGCGAACGTTGGACTTGACGCCGTGGCAGCCTTCGTGGACCTTCACGAGACCGCGATACGTGGTGCGGCCGCCGCCCTTGCTGACGGACTTGCTCGTGATGATCGACGTGGTGTTCGGCGCCGCGTGGATCATCTTAGAGCCTGCGTCCTGGTGCATGCCGGAATTCGCATATGCAACCGAGAGCACTTCGCCGCGCGCGCCTTCGCCCATCAGGTACACGGCCGGATACTTCATCGTCAGCTTTGACCCGATATTGCCGTCGACCCATTCGACGTGCGCGTTCTTGTACGCGACCGCGCGCTTCGTGACCAGATTGTAGATGTTCTTGTACCAGTTCTGGATCGTGGTGTAGCGGATGTGCGCGCCTTCCATGGCGATGAGCTCGACCACGGCGGAGTGCAGCGAATTGCTCGAATACTTCGGCGCCGTGCATCCCTCGATGTAGTGCACGAACGAGCCCGGCTCGGCGATGATGAGCGTGCGTTCGAACTGACCCATGCTCTCCGCGTTGATGCGGAAGTAGGCTTGCACCGGCACAGAGACGTGCACGCCCGCGGGCACCCAGACGAACGAGCCGCCGGACCAGACCGCCGAGTTCAGCGCGGAGAATTTGTTATCGGCCGCCGGAATCACGGTGCCGAAATACTTCTTGACGATCTCCTCGTGTTCGCGCAGCCCGGTGCCCATGTCGGTGAAGATCACGCCCTGCGCTTCGAGGTCTTTGCGGATGCTGTGATAGACGACTTCGGAATCGTACTGCGCGGTCACGCCGCCGAGAAAGGCTCGTTCGGCCTGCGGCACACCGAGGCGGTCAAACGTGCGCTTGATCTCTTCAGGGACTTCGTCCCAGGTGACGCCTTCGACGTCCGAGGCGCGCATATAATAGAAGATGTCGGCGAAGTCGATCTGGTTGAGCAGTTCCAAATTCGCCCACGGCGGCAGCGGCTTGGCCAAGAAGATGTCGAGCGCGCGGTGGCGCTGGTCGCGCATCCACTGCGGCTCATCCTTGATGCGCGCGATCTGCTCGACGATCTCGTGATCCAGACCCTTGCGCGACTTGAACGAATACTTGACGTCGTCGTCGCGAAATCCGTACTTGTAATCTTGGTCGACGAGTTCTTGCTGCTTGAGCGCCATGAATACTTAGGCCTCCACGAGTTCATTGATGAGCGGATCGTAACCCTGAGCCTCGAGCTCTTGCGCCAGTTCCGGCCCGCCTTCTTTGGCGATCTTGCCCTTGATGAGCACGTGCACGACGTCGGGTTTGACGTAGTTGAGGATGCGCTGATAGTGCGTGATGAGCAGCACGGAGCGCTCGGGCGAGCGCTGCGCTTCGATGCCTTCGGCGATCACGCGGAGCGCGTCGATGTCGAGTCCGGAATCGGTCTCGTCCAGGATGGAGAGCGTCGGCTGCAGCACGAGCGCCTGCAGCATCTCAAGCCGCTTCTTCTCACCGCCGGAGAAACCGTCGTTGACGTAACGGCGCAGCGTTGCAGGATCCATCTTAAGACGTGCGCACGCGTTGTCCAGCAGCTGCTTGAATTCTTTGGGCGTCAGCGGCGCGGCGTTCTTGTGGCGCGCGATAAGACAGTTGCGCAGAAAGTTGGCGACGCTCACGCCGGGAACGGCAGACGGATATTGGAAGCACAAAAACATGCCGGCGAGAGACCGCTCGTGCGGTCCCATTCCGAGAATGCTCTTGCCTTCGAAGAGGACGTCGCCTTTGGTGATGATGTATTTCGGGTGCCCCATCAGCGCAAAAGAAAGCGTGCTCTTGCCGGAGCCGTTCGGGCCCATGAGGGCATGCACGGTGCCGCGGTCGATCGTCAGGTCGACTCCACGGATGATCTCGGCATCGCCCACGCTCACGTGGAGATCGCGGATTTCAAGAATTCGGTCGGGCATGCGGTCCTCTCGTTGCGGGACGAAAATGGCTCGTCCGTCCTACGTCATTGTAGGTCGGTTATCGGAGATAGTCAAGAATTGTGTTGATTATCTTGGCTACTTTTACTATAATACCTTTGAAACCATGCGAGAGGACAGCTTCTTCCAGACCACCCGCGGGCGCATTGTCGCGGCGTTGAAGCGCACGCCGAAGACGGCGAGCGAACTGTCGACCGAGCTCGGCCTGACGGCAAATGCCGTGCGCCAGCACTTGGCGCGGCTCGAGCGCGACGGTCTTGTGGCCGAAGCAAAAGCGCGGCGCGGCCGCACCAAGCCGAGCCAGCTCTTCTCGCTGACGCACGACGGGGATCGGCTCTTCCCGCAACGCTACGACGTCTTGCTCAACGCGGTCCTCGACGAAGTGCGCCGCGAGGGCGGCGTCGACGCCGTGGCCACGATTTTCCGCAACATCGGTGAGCGCAGCGCGCGAAGGCACGCGCATCGCTTCGAAGGCAAGGATGTGGGTCAGCGCGTGGACGAGATCGCGAAGATCCTCGGCGAACACGGCGTCCTAGCGGACGTCGAACGCCGGCCTGAAGGCTTCGTGCTGCGCGAGCACAACTGCCCATTTAAGGAGACCGCGGTCTCGCATCCGCAGGTCTGCAGCGTTGTGCACACGCTCATGGGCGAGTCGCTCTCGGACAAGCCGCAGCAGCGGACGTCGATTGCGCGCGGCGACGACACCTGCGAATTTCTCGTTCCGGCCGAGTCCGGAACCGCCGGAGGCAATTGATGGATTTCCCCAAGTTCCAGGAACTCGTGACGAACCGGCCTGGGTTCGCCCAGATGGAGAACCCGACCGCGACGGGCGAGTACTTCTCGGACTCCTGCGGCGATATGTACACGTTCTATCTGAAGATCGACGGAGAAAAGCGCATCACCGACGCCTCGTACTTCACCACGGGCTGCGGATTCGGCGTCGCGACGTGCGCGATTCTGACCACTTTGATCAAAGGCAAGACCGTGGACGAAGCGGCCGCGCTGCAACCCGCCGATATTGAAAGTTTTCTCGGCGGATACCCGGAGCGCAAGAAAGATTATCCCGAGCGCGTGCTTGAGGCGCTCCACGTGGCGATCGGCAACTATCGCAAGTCTGAGACGCCGACCACGGCGGCGGAGAGCTTCGCCAAGTTTAATTGAAGCTTAATGCGATTAGTTGATAATCGCGACCCCTACTCTCACGTTTCTCATCAAATAGTAACAATTCGGCACGAGAATGGTACTCATGAACGAGAACCATTCGCATGGCTGCGGCGTACTACAAGTAGATCGCCGCACACGTACCGGCCGGTTGGGAATAGCCGCGGTACCGGCTCTAGGTCAAGGTATATGAAGAACGCCGCCACCATCGCTCGCAGTGCATCCGCGCGTTTCACGCGCGGGGCAGTTTCGCTCCTGGACGATCGCATCGAGACCGTCCAGGTCGGAACGCGCCTCGTCGCGTCAAACGCCAAGCGCTTCGGGCGATCCATGCTCCGCATGCTCCAGCGGTCCGCCGTGCTCTGCATCATCGACATGTCGGATGTCGAGGTCGTGGACAGCTCCGGATTCGGATCGCTCATCTCCGCGATTCGCAAAGTCGAAGAGGCGGGCGGTGCTGCCGCTATCGTCTGCACGAACAGCGCGGTCAAACGGCTCTTCGAGGTCGCGGGCATCACGCGCATCGTGCCGGTCGTCGGACGCCTCGCCGACGCTCGCACGATCCTCGAAGCTTTCGATCGCGACGAGCTCGCGAGCTAGCCGACGAATCATGCAAGGCATACGGATTTTCACATCGCTGGACGAGGCGCGCCGCGAAGGCTTCGCCATCTTCGAGAAGACCGACGAAGGCTATCTCATGCGCCGCGATGAGGGCGGACGGTTCGCGTTAGCGCTCGTGCGCATCGATCGCGAGATCGCGGATCGGCCGGCCAGCTAGCCGGCGCGGAGCATCTCCACGACGGCTTCCACCACGGCGGAATCGAATTGCGAGCCCGCATTTTTTTGCAATTCGATGATCGCGTCGGCCTGGTCGCGCGCGCGCCTGAAGGGTCGATCCGCTGTCATGGCGCCAAAGGCATCGAGCACGCCGAGCGCGCGCGCGATCCGATGGATATGTTCACCCGCGAGTCCGCGCGGATAGCCTTTGCCGTCGAAGTGCTCGTGGTGCGAAAGCACGATCTCGGCCAATTCGTCTTGACCGGCTGCAGCCCGTACGATGTCGTACCCGAGCGATGGATGCGACCGCATGAGACGGAGTTCGGTCTCATCCAATGCTCCCGGTTTGCGTAACACCGAGGTCGGAATCGCGAGCTCGCCGACGTCGATCAACACCGAGGCCCGAAGCAGCAGCGCTCGATCGGCCGCCGGCATTTCGACGTATTTCGCGTAGTCGGCCGCAAGCCAATTGACCGCGATCTGATGCGAGTGCGAGTATGGGCCCGCATTTGCGATGGCGAGCACGTGCGCGTCGAAAGGCGCAAAGTCGCCGATCAGGCGGGCGGCCGGGGCTTCACCTGTGGCCAGCGCGATCGTTTCCGTGCGTTTGCCGGCATATAGCGCGAGATCGGCCGCTGCGACGAGCGCCTCGCGCCGCTCGCCGTCTTCCGGGTAAACTGAGAAGCCGGCGCTGACCGCGATCGGCACCGGTTCGCCGCCGTCAACGCGGAACGGTTCGCGCGCGATGTCAGCCACGAGCCGTTGGATGAACGAGCGCGCAGCACCGGGGCCGGCGTCTGGTAGGATGGCGCAGAACTCGTCGCCGCCGTATCTGCCGACGCTGTCGCTCGCCCGAGCGGCGCGCCGCATCGACGTTGCAAGACCGCGCAGCACGCGATCGCCGACCGGATGTCCGTACGTATCGTTGAAACTTTTGAAATTGTCGACGTCGAGCATGACAAGCGCCATTCGACCGCCGTTGCGCTGCGCTCGTTTCAATTCCGTGGCGATCCGCTCTTGAATGGCGCGGTGGTGGAGCAGTCCGGTGAGCGGATCGTGATCGGCGAGATCGCGCGCCTGTTCGTACAGCCGCGCGTTCTGCACTGCGCCGGCGGACTGTTCGGCGATCGCCGACAGCAGCCGAAGATGGCGTTCGTCGTAGGCGTGTTTCTCGTAGGATTGCACCGAGAGCACGCCGATCGTGCGCCCGCCGATCGCCATCGGCGCCGCCACGACCGATTGCACGGTCGCCGCTCCCTGCCCGATCGTCTGCTTCGTGAGCCGGTCCCGTTCGATCGCATCTCGGACCAGCACCGGCCGCCCGGTTTCGAAGACTACGCCGACGATCGTGCCCTTGGTCGAAAAGCGCTGCGGATCGAAGACGCGGTCGCCTTCGACGAGATATTCCAGGCGCACGGCATCGATTTCGCCGATCTCGAGCGCCGCGAAGAACAGCGGTGCGTCGATGACGCGCCTGACTTGCGCATGGATCTGAGCGAAGACGCGGCGCAGATCGAGCTCCGCCGACACGGCGCTTGCGACTTCAACCAGCAAGTTGAGGTCCGCGGCGCGCTGCGTACTGGCGTGCAGATTGCGCGCATTTTCGACCGCGACCGCCGCCTGTTCGGAGACCGCGGTGAGGAGATCGAGGTGCGATTGTCCGTACGCTTCGATCCGGTGGCTCTGCACGCTGAACACACCGAGTACGCGATCGCCGAGTTTGATGGGGACGAAAAGCGCGGAGCCGGGGCCCGGACCTTCCAGAATTTCAACGGTGCGGTAGCGATCCCAATCCTCAGGGCGCCTGATGATCACCGCTTCGCCGCTGCGGACGACCACGCTCGACAGCGAATCCGGCGGCACGAGCATCAATTCCGTCGTCGATTGATCGACCTCCGCCGCATAGCGCAGCTCCAGCCGTTTCCCATCATCGGCAAGCAGAGCGCCGACGAAGTTCGGTGCATCCATCACGCGGGCGATCAAGCCGTGGAACTTGCGGAACAGCGTGGCGATGTCGAATTCGCTGGAGAGCACGCGCGCTGTTTCGAGCAGGAGGTGGAGCGCACGCGAGCGCTCCTCGGATCTGCGAACCTCTTCATCGAGCACCGCTTGATGGCCGGCCAACGTCGCGCACGCTTCGAGCAGAGCAAGGTCGTGGTCTGTAAACGCGTGCTCCCCTTGCGCAAGACAGAACCCGACGCGCGCGCCGCCGGCACGCATGGGACATACCATCGCGTGCGCGAGATGCTTCGGCACGGCTGGGTTTGCTCGTGCGAGCGGCACGATGGGCGCCAAGATCGCAGAGGACTCCGCGGCGAGCGCTGCAGCCAGGGTCGCTGAATCAAGCGGCTCGGTTTCAGACCGTCCGATGTCGCTGTTGTAGACGTAGCGCACGGGGTGCGATGCGTCGCCTTGCACGGTCGCGACGGCGAGCCGTCGAACGCCGCAGCGCGCGAGAATACCGTGCGCCGCGGCGATGGCGCCCGCGCCACGGCCGTCGGCAAAGCATTGCGCGAGTCGTTCCGCGTCGCCGCGCGTCTCATCCGCCGCCGGTCGCGACAGCTCGAAGTGGTTATCGTCGCGAGCCAGACGCCCCGCCCTTCATCATATGCACGACACGTTTCATGTGAAGCTCCATCACTAATGTAGTATCGGCACGCTGCGCCTCGTCGACGCCTCGTTGCGCCGCGTCACAACCCGTCCCGTTGCGTTTGCGACTGTCACAACCGCTTACGTCTAGAGGTCTCTATGGCATGAGGGACGGCTATGCACGCCCGCGATAAGTATTACGCGTCACTGCTCCAGGCGAAGTCAACGGCGGTCGCCCTTTGCGGCGAGCCCGATATCGCCGTGCTTTCGATAGATAATCACCTCGATGCCCGCGCTGCTTCGCTGATCAGATCGCGGTTCAAGCGTCTTATTGCCGGCGGGCGAAGCGATGCCGTCGTGGACCTGACTAAAGTCGCAGCGCTCAACTCGACGAGCCTCGGATCCTTTGTCTGCGCGCTGCGCGCGATGCATCGCATCGGCGCATCGATCGTGTTGGTCGCGGACGGCGGGCTCATCTCGCGCATGCTCGAATTGACCGCATTGACGCGCTTGTTCCGTGTGCACGCTTCGGTCGGAGCTGCGATCGCGTCATTCTCCTCCGCCGCGGCCTGATGACGACGCGGCGGGAGCGCGACGCCCCGCCAGAGTAAGTAGAGCGTCCATGCCGCGCGATATTCCTATCGGCAACGGCCGCATGCTCGTGACCTTCGACGGCCGCTATCAGCTCCGCGACATCTATTTCCCGTATGTCGGCGCAGAGAACCACAGCCCAGGCGATGTCTGCCGGACGGGCCTCTGGGCTGATGGCGCGTTTGCCTGGTTTTCCGACGATGAATGGCGGCGCACGATCGAGTATGTGCCGGAGACGCTCGTCACGTCGGTCGAACTGCAGCACGACGGTCTCGAAGTGGCCGTCTCATGCAGAGATACGGTCGACCGTGACCGCGACCTCATGATCCGGCGCATCGCCGTCAAGAATCTCGCCGACCGCGCGCGCGAGATCCGCATCTTCTTCCATTACGATCTGCACATCGAAGGCAACGGCATCGGCGACACGTTTGCCTACCGGCCCGACGTGCAGGCGGTCGTCGCGTACAAGCGCCGGCGCTACTTCCTCATGAATGGGCAGGTCGGCCAAGGTCAGGCGAGCACGGTAGGGATCGCATCGTGGGCGACCGGCATCAAAGAGCTGCACGGCGCGGAGGGCACGTGGCGCGATGCCGAAGACGGCTTGCTCGGCCGCAATTCTATCGCGCAAGGGTCGGTAGACGGCACGATCGCGTTGCACGCGCCAAACATCGGATCGCAGGAAGAGGCGCTCTTCTTCCACTGGCTTGCACTCGGCAAGACGTGGCAGGACGTGGCGGCGCTCGACGACCTCGTGCGGCTGCGCGGACCAGATTCGCTGCTTTCGCGCACGGAAAACTATTGGCACCTCTGGGTGAACAAGGAGCCCGCCGACTTCGCCGACTTGGACGAGAGCCTCGGCGGTCTCTACAAGCGCAGCCTACTGATCATCCAAACTCAATCCGACGAACGCGGCGCGATCGTGGCGGCCAACGATTCGGATATTCTCCGGCAAGCGCGCGACACGTATTCGTACGTCTGGCCGCGTGATGGCGCGCTCGTGGCCTGTGCGTTCATCCAGGCCGGCTACAACATCCCGGCCGCGCGCTTTTTCGAATTCTGTTCCCATGCCGTGACCGATGACGGCTATCTCCTCCATAAGTACAATCCCGGCGGATCGCTTGCGTCGTCGTGGCACCCCTGGCTCGATCCGCTCGGCAGACCGCAGTTGCCGATCCAAGAGGACGAGACGGCGCTCGTGGTCTACGCGCTCTGGGAGCACTACCGCAGATTCCGCGACGTCGACTTTCTGCGCGCGCTCTATCGCCGGCTCATCGTCAATCCGGCGAACTTCATGGTCGCGTATCGGGAGCCGCACACCGGATTGCCGAGTCCATCATGGGATCTGTGGGAAGAGCGCCATGGCATCACCGCCTTCACCACCGGAACCGTCTGGGCTGGGCTCGAGGCGGCCGCGCGCTTTGCGCGGTTGTTCGGCGATGACGCGCTGTGCGCGAAGTATGAGACCGCCGCGCGGGAGATCAAAGAAGCTGCGCTGCGACATCTCTGGTCTCCGTCGTCCAATCGTTTTTCCCGGATGGTCAACGTCGGCGAAGACGGCTCTATCGTCCGCGACGACACGATCGAGAGCAGCGTCTTCGGGCTCTGGTACTTCGGGATGTTGCCGCCGGATGATCCGCTCGTCGCCGCGACCGTGCAGACCGTCCGCGAGCGGCTCTGGGTGAAGACCGAGATCGGCGGCTGCGCGCGCTACGATCACGATTGGTATCAGCGCGTGACGGATGATTTCGACGTGGTGCCGGGCAACCCGTGGTTCGTATGCACGTTGTGGTTGGCGCAGTACGACATCGCGACGGCGCGCTGCCGCGCCGAACTAGCGAGCGCGCGCGATATATTGGCGTGGGCGCGGACGCGCGCGCTTCCGAGCGGCGTGTTAGCCGAGCAAGCCGATCCGTACAGCGGCGCGCCGCTTTCGGTATCGCCGCTCACGTGGAGCCACGGTACCTATTGTCTTGCCGTGCGCGAGTACGTGGCGAAATGGAATGCGCTCGGAGCATAACTCCGCGCCCCCCCCGTAACGTGTGAGGTGCTGTCGCGTCGGGAATAGAGGTTCAGTCAAATGAAGCCATCGGAACGTGTCGACCAGATGCTCGCGGAACTCACCGACTGGCGAGGCAAGACGCTCGCCGCTGTCCGCAAGTGCGTGCTTGACGCCGACCCGGAGATCGTCGAAGACTGGAAATACTTGGGAAGCCCGGTCTGGTCACGCGACGGAACGATCGCGGTCGGCAACGCCCACAAAGGGAAAGTCAAAGTCACATTTGCCCACGGAGCGCAGATCAAAGATCCGGACAGGCTCTTCAATAACGGCTTAGGCGGCAAAGAGTGGCGAGCGATAGATCTTTCGGAAGGGGATACGATCAACAGGCCCGCACTCACGAAGCTCGTGCGCGCCGCCATCGCCTACAATCTGGACACGAAGAAGAAAAGGCTGGCGGCCACAGCCGCGAAATCACCCGGACGAAAAAAACGAAGGTGAGGGAAAAAGGATGAAGATCAAGGTGACCGGCATCTATGTGGACGATCAGGAGAAAGCGCTTCGCTTCTTCACTGACGTGATGGGCTTTACGAAGAAGAGCGATTTTAGCAACGGCCCGTATCGCTGGCTGACCGTGACTCCGCCGGGCGATCCCGACGGGACCGAACTGCAACTCGCGCTGAACGACAATCCGGCAGCTAAAGCATACCAACAAGCGCTATTCCAACAGGGTCAGCCCGCGGTGATGCTCTTCACCGACGACATCAAAGCTGACTACGAGCGGGTCAAAGCGCGCGGCGCCGAGTTCACCATGCCGCCGACCGAAGTGACCGGCTCGACTATCGCGCAGCTGAAGGACACCTGCGGCAACCTTATTCAGCTGACGCAGCTTGCTCGCTAGTAATACGCCTCGCGTCATCGTCCGGCCGATGACCGCTGCTGATCTGCCCGCGGCAGATGGCATATTTCGCGGCGCGTTCGCCGCGTATCTTGGGGTCGACCCGCAGACCTTTATGCGCGGCCGCGCGATGGTTCAGGGCCGATTCGGCACGAATCCGGCCGGTGCGATCGTCGCGCACGACGGCGATAAGGTCGTCGGCTCTAACATGCTAGCGAATTGGGGCTCGTTCGGTTTTTTCGGTCCCTTAACGGTTGACCCGACGCGTTGGAAACAAGGGATAGCGAAGCGCTTGATGGAGGAGACCGTCGCGCGCTTCGACGCGTGGGGCACGAGACACGCGGCGCTCTTCACGTTCGCGGACAGCACGCAGCATCAAGCGCTCTATCAGAAGTTTGATTTCTGGCCGCGCTTCCTGACCGCGATCATGCATAAGGTTCCAAGCGAACCTCCTGCGCAGACCTTCAGTCGTTTTTCGCGATTGGATCGAAACCAACGAGTATCGGCGGTTGACGAAGCGCGGGATCTCTGCGACGACGTGCTTGCCGGTCTCGATCTCGGCCGAGAGATCGATGGAATCGCGGCGCAATCACTTGGCGACACGATCCTCATCCGGTCCGGCGATCGCCTCGAAGGTATCGCGCTGTGCCATTTCGGCGGCGCCTCCGAAGCTGACGAGAGGAGTTTTTACGTCAAGTTTGCGGCGGCGCGGCCCGGACAGAACGCCCAGTCGAATTTCATAGCGCTGATCGGCGCATGCGAATCACTTGCCGTAGAGAACGGGTTGACCGACATCGAGATCGGCGTCAGCACGGAGACGGTCGAAGCGTACAGGACGCTCATCGGACTCGGTTTCAAGCCTGCGCATTTCGGCGTCTTCATGCTGCGCGGCGTCGGAAGCGCGATTTATCGCCCGGATCGATATGTCATCGCGGATCTGCGTTAAGATGTGAATATGTAGGGCGGGCCTTTATGGCCCGCCGGCGGACCGTAAAGGTCCGCCCTACATTATTGCGCGGACGAGGGTCTCCACGATGCGCTGTTCAAAACCTGTGTCAGCACGAAGCCGCGCGATCGCGTCGGCTCGCGTGAAGGCGCGCCGATGCGGACGATCAGCTTCCATCGCCGCGAGCACGTCGATAACGGCTAGCACCTTGCCGAGCTCCGAGATCTGATCGCCGCGCAGCCCGCGCGGATAACCGGAGCCGTCAATGCGTTCGTGATGGAAAGCCAACGCTTCAGCGGCTGCGGCGCCGTCGGGATAGCCGCGCAACAGTTCCGAGCCTCGCTCGACATGGGTCTGAACCAGCGTTCGCTCCGCGTCGTCAAGGACGCCGGGTTTCGCGAACACGCGCCCTGGTAGCGCGAGTTCACCGACATCGACGAGAGTGGCTGCCTGTAGCAGCGTCTCGGTCGTCTTCGGGTCCAATCCGGCAGCGCCGGCATACGCTGTCGCAAAGCGATGCATCGTACGCATGTGCTCGCGACGGCGCCGGCCGCTGTTCGCGATCACGCTGACCAACGCCAAGAAGGGCGTAAGGGCGGCTCCCGGCGTCCATTCGAGCACGTCGTCGCCCGATCGGCGCGCGCGCTCGCCGCGTTTGTCCGCGTAAAGCGCGGCATCTGCCGAAGCGACGAGCTGCTCCAGATTATCCGCGTCCTCGGGGTACGCACCAAAGCCGATCGAGAGCGAGATGGGGACGGGGGAATGGCCGCCGTGCCTCACGGGGCGCGCCTCGACGTCCGCGCGAAGTCGCTCGACGAACGCTCGCGCCGCATCGCCGTCGGCTCCGGGCAGAATCGCGCAGAACTCGTCGCCGCCGAAGCGCCCGACGACGTCGCTTCCGCGAGCCACGGCATGCAAGGAACCGGCCACCACTTTGAGCACGGCGTCTCCGAACTGGTGGCCGTACGAATCGTTGATCCCCTTGAACTGATCCACGTCCATCATCAGCAACGCAAGCCGTCCGTGTTCGCGCTGTGCCCGCTTGAGTTCGAAACTCAGTCGATCCAGCAGCGTCTGCTTGTTGGGAAGTCCCGTCAAGGCGTCGTGATCGGCGCGAAGTTTTGCCCGCTCGTAGAGGGTCGCGTTGCGCACCGCAACGGCCGACTGTTCTGCGATCGCGGTCAACAGCTCGACATGGCGGTCGCTATACGCGGACTGCGCATACGATTGAACCGCGAGCGCGCCGATGATCTCGCCGCCGATGGTCAAAGGCACGGCGAGGACGGATTGAACTTTGACCACGCCTTCTCCGACCGCCGTCTGCGTCAGCCGCTCGCGCTCCGCGATGTTCGCCACGAGCACGGGCGCACCGGTCTCGAACACGCGCCCGACGATCGTTCCTTCGATCGGATAACGTTGCGGCGGAAACTCCCGGTCGCCTTCGACGAGGTACTCGAGCGTGACGGTGTGCGCTTCGCCGGCGAACGCGACCATGAAGAGCGGTGCATCGATCACGCGGCGCACTTGATCTTTTATCTTGCCGAAAAGGCCGCGCAAGTCCAACTCCGAGGTCAGCGCGCGCGCCACTTCCACGATGAGGTTCAAGTCTGCCGCGCGGCGCGCGCTCGCGCGCGTATTGGCGGCGTTCTCAACCGCTATCGCAGCCTGCTCCGAGACGGCGACGAAGAGATCCACATCCGCGTCGCTGTAGGCGTTCGACTTCGTCGTCTGCACGCACATGAGCCCGATGACTCGATTGGCGAGCTTCAGCGGCGCGAAAATCGCCGAGACCGGATCCGGCGTGCCCGTGAAGTTGCGGCTATCATACGGCAGCCAGTCCTCGAGCTGCCTGAACACCTTTGCGGCCGCGTTTTCGATGACCGCGCGCCCGATTTCAGTGAGTCTGATGCGCATCCCGCGCGCGGCGGCGTGCCCATGCTCGACGCAATAGACGATCTCGAGCTCTTCTCCGGCGTCGTCGAGAAGCCCGGCCCAGAAGATCGACGCATCCATCGCGCGGCCGATGTGGGCGTGGAACTTTCCGAAGAGCGCCTCAACGTCTGACTCGTTCGCAAGCGTACGCGAAGTCGCGAGCAGGAGCGATCGCGCGCGCGAAGCGGCGTTTTCCGCGCGCTCGCGCTGCATCGCATCGAGCCGATGTCCGATGAGCACGGCGGCGGTCTCGGCGATGGCGAGCGCGCCAGGCGCGAACGATCCATCGCTCTGGGCCACGCAGAACCCGCGCAGCGTTCCACCGACGTAGAGCGGCGCAGCGAGTGCCGCGGGCCGCTTCGGGGCCGGCAGCGAGGATTGGACGCCGGCGAAAAGCTGCGGCTGAGCGCTCGTCAGCGCGAACGCGAGCATGTGCGAATCGAGCGGGCCCGGATTTGGATCGCTCATGTCACCATGATAGCGGTAGCGCACCGGACTCGACGGATCGTCGCCGAACGTCGCGATGGTGAACTTTCGGAAGCCGAACGCCGCCAGCTCGGTGTGCAAAGCGGCAAACGCGGCATCGCCGCGGACGCGCGCGAACACGCGCGCCAGCCGAAGAAAGGACGGCTCGTCGTCGTGTTGATGAGGGTCGGTGACGCCGCTCACGGTCATACTTGATATATCGGCCGTAACGGGTGCAGGCTTTGCCCGGTCACTATATCAACGCGGACGACGACGAGAGGGGCACGCTTGACCGAGATCTACCTGTTCTGCACGCGATGCGCATCGGAAGTGACCGAAGAGGCATGGGCCTGCGAGACGTGCGGCCGGGACACGATCGATGCCGCGTTGGTCGCCCTCGGCAAACCAAAACGCGCGCTGTTGAAACGTGCCAAGGCGGACACGACTACGAAGCTCGGCGGCGCCTCGCCGCCGATGCGCCGCCCATCGCTCTAACGGACGAGCTAGACCTCTTCTGTTCGAACGAGAAACGGATTCGTGTCGCGCTCGTGACCGATCGTGGTATCCGGACCATGGCCGCATATGACAGGCCAGTCCTCCGGCAGCGTCAAGAGCCGCGTGCGAATAGACGTTATGATCGCGTCGAACGAACCGCCCCAAAGATCCGTACGTCCGATGCTGCCGTTGAAGAGCGTGTCGCCGGCGATGACGAGCGGCGAATCCGTGTGTGCGACGAATGTCACGCTGCCGGGCGAATGGCCGGGTGTGTGCACGACGTCGAGGCCTTGGGCGCCGAATTCGACTCGGCCCCCGTCTTCGAGATAGCGATCGATCGTCGTCTCTGGAGGCGACGGCACGCCGAGCCATCGGGCTTGCTCGCTCAGAATGCGGTAGATCTCCAGATCGGCTTCGTGAAGCATAGCCGGCGCGCCGGTAATATCTTTAAGCGTGGCCATGGCGCCGACGTGGTCGATGTGGGCATGCGTCGCGACGATGGCGACGACTTTCAGAGCATGACGCCGTAAGACGGTTCCGATCCGGTCCACTTCATCGCCCGGATCGACGACCACGGCAGACTTGGTCGCTTCGTCCCCGAGCACGACGCAATTGCACCCTAGCAAGCCGACCGGGAAATGCTCGACGATCATTCGACGACGGCAATTCTGGAAAGGTGCGGCCCGCCCCCCGTGCAAGTGTGCCGCGCACCATGACCTTTGCCCCAACTGCAGACCACCGCGACGAGATCGCGCGCTCGCTCGATGAACGGATCGCCCGGTACATGACGGGCGCACCGGACGACGACGAATTCGAACGCGTGGCGCGCAAGCTCTTCGCGTACCAATACGAGCGCAACGCACCGTACCGCGCGTTCTGCGACCGCATGGGTCGACGGCCTGGGGACGTCGCCGGCTGGCGCGACGCGCCGCCGATCTCTGCGGCATCCTTCGGCGAGGCGCGGCTCGCGTGCTTTCCGGCCGAGCGCAGCGCCTTCGCGTTTGTCTCGAGCGGAACCACGTCGAGCGGGCGCGCATCGCGGCACGAACTCGATGCGGCGGCGTTGTATACGACGTCCCTCGAGACGCACTATCGGACGATGGTGCTGCCGGATGCCGCCGGCATGCGGCATATCTTCCTCGCGCCGCCGTTCCAAGAGGCCCCGCATTCGTCGCTCTCTTTTATGCTCAGCGCACTCGCCGCGCGCTTTGGATCGCGCGAGAGCGGCTTTTTTCTTCGTGGTGATTCACTTGAGATGGCGGACCTCGCGCGTGCACTTCGCTCCGTCGAGCCGTGCGTTGTTTTCGGCACCGCGTTCGCCTTCGTCCATCTCTTCGATCGCTGCCGAATGGAAGGCAAACGCTACCGCCTGCCGCAGGGAAGCCGCATCGTCGAGACCGGCGGATTCAAAGGAAAGTCCCGAGAGGTCGAGCGCGACGTATTATATGGATGGTTTGAAGAGTACCTCGGCGTGCCGAGATCGTTCTGCGTCTCCGAATACGGGATGTGCGAACTCGGCAGCCAGTGGTATGACGCCAACATCGCGGATGAAGTCGCCGGCAACTATCGGCGAGAACATGTCAAGGTCGGCCCGCATTGGACGCGCGCGATCATCGTCGATCCCGTGACCGCGGAAGAGCTTCCGGCCGGCGCGCCAGGGTTGCTTCGCGTCTACGATCTGAGCAACCGCGGCTCGGTCGCGTCCATCCTCACCGGCGACTTGGCTCGCACGCGAGACGGCGGGATCGAGATCATCGGGCGCAATCCCGGCGCGCCGCCCAAGGGCTGCAGCATCGCAGCCGATGCGATACTGAGCGTGACCGATTCATGACGAGCGGCGGCGTTGCGGTCGATTCGCTCGCAGCGGCATCTTCCAGGTTCGTCGACGAATGGCGTGACGCCGGTTCAGCGGTTCGGCGCGAAGCGCGCGCGCGGCTTTCCGGCGGTCTCTGGTCGGAGCCGGTCATCGAGCAAGCGCTCGACAACGCGTTTCACGCGTGGGATGGGGCGCGCGTTCGCGAGACCGTTCAAGACCTTCGCGCTCACAGCTTTCCACATCCGCTGCGCGCGCTCGTCATCCTTCCCGGCAACGTCATCGGTCCGGCGCTGCACGCAGCGCTGAGCGCCGCGATGACCGGAACTCGCGTGCTCCTGAAAGCTGCGAGCACGGAAAGCGTCCTCGCCGATATCGTCGAGCGGCAGTGGAACGTCATCGGAGCGCCGCTCGCGGGGACGCTGCAGGCGCTTTCGTGGAAGGGCGGCGATGTCGATGCCGAGGCGCGTGCGGTCTCTGAAGCGGATATCGTCATCGCATTCGGAAGCGACGCGACGCTCGAGGCCGTTCGAAGCAGGCTTCCGTCCGGCAAGCGATTCAAAGGGCACGGCACCTTGTACAGCGCCGGCGTCGTCTCACCGAATGCAGACCTGACGACCGCCGCCGAGGGAGCCGCGCTCGACGTTTGCGTGTTCGATCAGGCCGGCTGCATGTCGCCGCAGACGATCTACGTCGTGGGAGACGCTTCGCGCGCGCTTCGTTTCGCCGCCGCTCTCGATGCCGCGATGGAGCAAGCGCGACTCCGCTTGCCGCGCACGGCGGCGTCGCCAGAGGAGGCTGCAGCAAGCGCCGACGTGTTGCGTCGCGCGTACGTCACCGCGCTGCCCGCTGCCACGCATGGCCTCGCGGCGATACTCAGCGGCCCCGACAACAATGGCGCGCCCGACCATCTCATCGTCGTCGAACCGCAGGGGCCGCCCACGAACCACGGGTTCGGACGGATCGCCGTTGTCAAACCGCTGGAGTTCGGAAGGGAACCGGTGTTGACGAAGCCGATCGAGCGGCTCGGCGTCGCGGGCACGGCTGCCGACGAGATAGCTCGCGCGCTCTGGGGCGATCGCGACGAGCTCGTCGGCACGTGCGTGACGCTCGGGACCATGCAGCAGCCGGCCGCACTTAAACCCGACCCGCTGGAGTTCACCGCTGTGAGATCCGATGTCGTCTGAGTTGACCGGCTCTGATCTTCCGCATATCATCGTCGAGCCGCCCGGCCCGAAGAGCCGCGCGCTCGCGGCCGAACTGCGCGCTGTCGAAAGCCGCAACGTCACATATGTCGCGCCGGACTGGCCCATCTTTCTCGCGCGCGGCGCGGGCGCGAATCTGGAGGACGCCGACGGCAATCGCTATATCGATCTGAGTGCGGCCTTTGCCGTGGCAGCGGTGGGCCATAGCAATCCACGCGTTGCGGCGGCGATCGGCGGACAAGCATCGATCCTGCTGCACGCGATGGGCGACGTCCATCCCTCGGAGCTCAAGATCGCGCTCGCGCGCGAGCTGTGCGCGCTCGCGCCCGGCAACGGACCGAAACGCGTGATCTTCGGGCTGACCGGCTCCGACGCCGTCGAGTCGGCGTTGAAGACGGCGGCCGTGGCCACGGGAAAGCCCGGCGTGATCTGTTTCGAAGGTGCCTATCACGGCTTGGGCTACGGGTCGCTCGAAGTCACCGATCGCGATATCTTCCGGGCACCGTTTCGGCGTCAGCTCGGCGGGTTCTCGCGACGGCTTCCGTACCCAAGCGAGTCCGATTGGCGCGCATCTGCCCGCACAGTTGAAGAGCTGCTCCGCGCTCCCGAGGGCGCCGAGATCGGCGCGATCATCGTCGAACCGATCCAGGGCCGCGGCGGCGTCCGGCCCGCACCGGTCGAGTGGCTGCGCGAGATCCGGCGTATCTGCTCGGCGACGGCGACGGCGCTCATCGCCGACGAGATCTACTCGGGATTCGGGAGGACAGGCCGCTGGTTCGCATGCGACCATGCAGGCGTCGCGCCGGATCTGCTCTGCGTCGGCAAAGGAATGGCATCGGGTTTCCCGATCTCCGCATGCATCGGCGTTGCAGAGATGATGGACCGCTGGCCGGAGTCGTCCGGCGAAGCGATCCATACGAGCACGTTTCTCGGTCATCCGGCCGGCTGTGCTGCGGCGCTCGCTTCCATCGCAGAGATGCGCGATCGCGATCTCGTGCAGCGCGCGGCCGACTTGGAGCTTGAGATCCGGCCGCGCCTCGAAACGGCGCGATCATCGAATGCGAACATCGTGGAGATCCGTGGCCGCGGGCTCATGTGGGGCGTGCAATGCGCCGGCGGCGACATCGCGGCGCGCGCGATCACGAGCGCGTTGCGGCGCGGCGTCATCGCGCTCCCGTGCGGCCCGCTGGGCGATGTGATCGCCATCGCGCCGCCGCTCGTCATCACGAAAGAACAGTTAAACCACGGCCTTGACGCGCTGTTGCGCTGCATCGCATGAAGTTATCCACAATTTCTTTGCAAAACGAACGAACATTCGTCTTGTATGTTGCGCGCGCCGTACGTATACTTCACATACACCGACCGCGCGGTGCCGAGACGCAAAGCACACAACGGATGCTGCGATTGCAATCGCAGAGAGCGGAACGACTCGGAAATGGCACCCCTGCCGTTGGGGATCCGGCTCCCGCCGGATGATGGACCTGGGGATCGCGTCCCAGTGAAGCCTACGCTGAGCGGATAGAAGGTCCGGAACCTTCCTTTCGAAAGCGCGGCGACAGCGCCATCGGCCAATCAGAGAACGGCCGAGCCGAAAGGCTCGGCTGTTTCTGTTCAGAACGCAAGCGTCCAAGTGTCATTCACGCAAGCGCCCGCCGAAATCGTTGAACCCGAGATCCATGAACGCCCGGCCGTTCGTTTCGGCGCTTTCGCGTTTCGCGATTTCCGTTTGCTCTGGTTCGGTCTGCTGGTCTCCAACATCGGCTCGTGGATGCAGATGTTGGCGCAGGGCTGGCTTGTGGTGCAACTTGCCAACGGAGCATCCGAAGGCGCCTTCTACCTGGGCCTTGTGGGCCTTGTGCGCGCGGCTCCGGTATTATTGCTCTCGGGCATCGCCGGCGCTCTCGCCGACCGGCTGAATCGCAAGCGAATCCTCGCCTTCACCCAGACCACAATGGGGCTGTCGGCGCTCGTCCTCGGCATTCTGGTGGATTTCCACCTCGTGCGCATTTGGCACGTGCTGATCATGGCGGCGGTCTCCGCAGGCGCGAACGCGTTCGACGCTCCGACGCGTCAGGCGATGCTGCCGCAATTGGTCGGCAAGAAAGAACTCGTGAGCGCAATCGGCCTGAATTCTGCCGCATTCAACGGCCCCGCGTTAGTGGGCCCGGCCATCGGCGGGTTAGTCGTGGCCGCGGTCGGCATATCGCCGTGCTTCTATATCAACGCGGCCTCGTTCGCGGCTGTGCTCGTCGCGCTCTGGATGATGCGCCCGCATCCGGCCTCCGAGAGGCTGCGCGAGACGAGCGTGTGGCGCGACGCAGCCGACGGGTTCGCATACGTCGCATCGCACCCTAGCGTGCGCCCGATCTTTGCTTTGCTGGCACTGGTCGGACTCGTCGCTCGGCCTTATTTGCAGCTATTGCCCGGATTTGTGAAGAGCGTGTTGGTGGGCGGCCCGCAGGCGCTCGGCATCGTCATGGCGGCGGCGGGCGGCGGCGCACTAAGCGGCTCGATCGTAACGGCGATGATGGGTCGATCGCAAAGGCGAGGAACGATCATGCTCTCAATGGCCGTCGTCGCCGGGATATCGCTCGCGTGGCTATCGTTTACCAGGTCGGTAGGGCCTGCTTGTCTCGCGCTTATCGTGCTCGGCGCCTCAATCATGCTCTTCATGGGCATGGCCAACACCCTCATCCAGACGAATACGTCTGTCGCGCTGCGCGGCCGCGTGATGTCCATCTACACGATGACGGTCTTGGGGTTCATGCCGCTCGGATCAGGGCTGCTCGGCTGGGCGGCCAGCCTCTCATCGCTGCCGTTGACCTTTGCGGTCGCCGGAACGCTCGTGGTGGTTGCGTCGGTCTTCGCGGCGTGGCGCTCGAACGTGCGCGTGCTGGGATAGGACTTTAGCGACGCGTTGTGCCGCGTCGATCCAACCCAGCCGACGTTGTGGAATACATCACCCCGCGGCCGCAGCAACCGCCTGGTCCTCCGACCACGCTGCGCCCTCTGCGGCTAACTTCTCGATCTCGACGTCGCTGAGTTCTCGGCGCAGCGACGCCATCAACGCGTCGTAGCCCCATTGCTCGGTCAGCTCGCGTTCCATGCCCAGCGCTTCGATCAGCGCGTCGACGTAGCCCAAGAGGCTGCTTGCCCTCTGCGTCTCCCCCTGCAGGGCGGCGATGAGCGCGAGATGCTGCAACGCGATCGCGACAAATGATCTGCCCTGCAGTTCGCGAGCCAGGTTCAACGCTTGCATTGCGGCCTGCCGCGCGCCGTCGAGGTCACCGAGCGCGACACGGTATACGCCGAGGTTGAGGTTGCAAAGGGTTGTGTTATGTTGGTCTTTCACACGCTGATGTATGGCGAGAGCTTCGCCTGCAAGCCGCACGGCTTCTGACCAATGACCTTCTTTGAACTCGATCTCGCCGAGATTGCCAAGCGCTAGCGCTCCGCCGGTCTCGTTGCCGAGCGCTCGAAAGCCTGCGATCACTTCCTCATTGAGTCGGCGCGCCGTGGCCGTATCGCCGCGCGAATCGGCGATGGAGGCAAGCTGCTGGACCGAGCTCATCAGGCCAAGTTTGTCGCCCGCTTCTTGGAAGCTCTGACGCGCTTGCTCGACGGATTGCGCGGCCTCGTCGATGCGACCCATCTGAAATAAGCCGAACGAGAGGTTGATCAGCGACCAACCGAGGCCTTTGGCGTCGCCGACGCGTTCGTACAGCGCCACCGCGCGTTCGGCGGCCTCGACTTTAGCCTTGGCAATCGACAAGTGCGCGAACCCGCGCCACAGTCGCGCGGCGACGCTCGGGTGTGCGTTCTCGTCGATGCGCTTGAGCGCAAACCCGATCCAGTAGCGGCCTTCAGCCACGAGGCCGCCGCTTCGCCATAGCCGGCCGAGCAGACCGGCGATCGTGCCGCCGATGACGTCGTCGTGGCCCTGCGTGATGCCCCACTCCAACGCGGCGCGATAGTTGTCCAAGTCGGCTTCGGCGTTCGCTCGCCATACAAAGGCCGAGCCGGTGGCGTAGCGCAGATCGGCCGCCTGCGCGAACTCACAGAAGGAGTGCGCGTGCCGTCTGGTCAGCGACTCCCAGTCACCCATCGACTTGAGTTTGTCCTGACCGTAGGCGCGCGTGGACTCGAGCAGATGGAATCGTTCGCGCTCGCCGTGGACATCTGCGACAACCAGCGACTTGTCGACGAGCGACATAAGCAGGTCCAGCAGCGCGATCTCATCTCGGTTTATCGAACACACCGAAACCGCGGCATCCAAGCTGAACCCGCCGGCGAAGACGCTCAACTGCATGAATAGACGCTGTTCGTCGGGTACGAGCAGGTCGAAGCTCCAGTCGATCAGCGCGGCGAGCGTCTTCTGTCGCGGCAACGCCGTGCGGCTGCCGCCGGTCAGGATCTGAAATCGCTGGTTCAAACGCTGCGCCAGATTTGCGATGGAAAGTATTTTCACGCGTGCGGCGGCGAGCTCAATCGCGAGCGGTATGCCATCCAGACGCCGGCAGATGTCCGCAACGATCGGAGCGTTCGCGTCGGTCAATGCGAAGCCCGAACCCGTGTGCTGCGCGCGGTCGACAAAGACCGCGACGCTTCCGTATTGCATCGCATCGGGCGCGCTGAGCGCCGAGTCGGCATCCGGCACACTCAGCGACGGAAGCCGGTACGTGGACTCGCCGGTGATCCCGAGTGCTTGACGCGAGGTGCAAAGAATGCGGACCTCAGGCGCGGCGGCTAGCGTCGCGCCGACGAGCGATGCGACAGCGTCTATGAGGTGCTCGCAATTGTCGATGACGAGCAGTACTTGCTTGCGCTTGAGCCGCTTTGCGATCAGCTCGTCCACGCGCTGACCCGACGCCTGGTTGATCTCAAGCGCGCTCGCGACGACGCTCGCGACGAGTTTCGGGTCGGTGATCGGCGAGATGTCGGCAAACCAGACGCCGTCGGCAAAGCGCTCGATCAAATCGGCGGCGATCTGCAGCGCCACGCGCGTCTTTCCGACTCCTCCGGCACCGGTGATCGTGACCAGGCGGTGCTCACCGATCAGTCGTTTGAGAGCGTTCAGATCTTCGTCGCGACCGAGTAGGGCCGTGGCCTGCAGCGGCAGGTTGTTCGGAAGTTCGTCCAGCGAGCCGAGCGGCGGGAACTCCGTCGCAAGGCCTTCGCCGCAGAGTTGCCAGACATGCTCCGGCTTCGTGAGATCCTTGAGCCGACGGATGCCGAGATCGACGAGCGTCGCGTCGTGTGGGAGCCGATCTGATACTTGCTCGCGCACGCTCTCAGAGATGAGCACCTGACCGCCGTGACCGATAGACATCAGGCGGGCGACGCGGTTCACGACAGGTCCGAAGTAGTCGCCGTTCCTTTCGACCGCCTGCCCCGAGTGGACACCGATCCGGATGCGAAGTCCGCCGACATCCGCAAAGCCTTCTTTTGCGAGCTCATGCTGCGCAGCCGCGGCGGCAGCGAGCGCATCTGCGCTATCGTCAAACGCCGCACAAAACGCATCTCCGACGGTTTTGAACGTGTGTCCGCGATTGGTCTCGATCGCGCGCCGCACGATTGCGTCATGTCGTTCGACGGCCGAGCGCATGGCGTCGCCATGCCGTTCCCATCGCTGCGTGCTGCCCTCGATGTCGGTGAAAAGGAAAGTGACCGAGCCCGTAGGGATGGGCACGGGCATCTCGGAGTCCGACTTCGAATCAGCAGGGCGTTGCATTGATTATCAAGATCAGAGCGGGTCTAACTTTGCAATCGCACGCGTCGGCGGTCGTCGGGAATGCCGCTTCGGTTTGGCCGGCCCAGGTCTTTGTCCGGCATTATATCAAATGAGGCACCACCAAGCAAAACGTCAGTACGGGGAGGCGCCGGAGTGGCGAGGCTATCACGCCTGGTTAAACGGTAATGCCAAGCACGTACTCCTCAATTGGCGCGCGCGTAGGATCACATCGGGAATACCGAACTCTGATCGATTCGGTCATCGAGGCCGGCGAAAAGATTCAGTTCGACGGCGGTTACTATTGCCGCTGGAAATCGAGTGATGGGGCCGAGCTATGGGTGGCGATGCTCGGGGGAGCATTTCGCTGTATCACGCCGTATTTTCGCGGCAAGTCCAAGATGACGTTCGCGATCACGGAGGATATCGAGCGACCGCCTAACACGGTCGATGGCGCGGTCTACGGCTGGATGGATCCGGTCGACGGCGAGCCGGAAAACGGAGCACATCCGCTCGCGTTTGACGTCGTTGGCAAGTATCTGTTGGGCAAGCTCACCCTTCCGATGATCCGCGAAATAAAGCTCTGCGCGTGCGCGCGAGAGCTTACCTCCTTCGACTCCGAAAGCGAATTCGACGCGGCAGGCACAGTTTTCGCGCCAGAGTATTTCAGCCCGATTGGAGTTCTTCGTGACGAGCAGCGCGACGCTCGCGCACTCTTCAACGGCCGCGTCCTCGAGACGTGTGAGTTTCAGAATGCGCTCGTGGGGCGCCGATATCGCTGGGTTTTGGTCAAGACCTACGGCGGGTTGGTGGACGTGGTATTTGATCCGGAGCAGATCGCGGTCGTGCCCCAAATCGGCGGGATAATAAAAGGTTCGTTCCACCTCTTCGGACACGTCGAGGTGTAATGTACAACTGCAGACCGAATAGTCGCGGGTGAAACGGAGCATCGCGTGTGCATCTTTTTGCAATTGATCGTCAGCGTGTTTTTGTCGACCGCGACGTTGGCGATAGATTTTCCCGGCGATTTGCAAACGCCTGAGGGCACAACCAGGATGAGAGCGAGTGACTTCGGCGCAGTGCAGACTGCCTGCAGATTTTTCACTCGCGACTCGGGACTGAGTTGCGGGTCAAGTCAAACGAAGAGAATTCTCATCCACGTATTTCAAAACAAGAATCAGCTAGATGTCTTGTTCTCAGCGCTAGACCAAGATAGCCACCTTGGTAATTTAGATCGAGGTTCGATCATCTATGTACTGGATGAGACATCGCTGAGGCTTGTGCGCAAAGGCTATCCAGAATAAGGCCAGCAGGCGCGCTGCTTGGGACAAATCGCCGCATCGTCGACATCAAAGGGAGGGTAAATGGACGCGCCGTTACTTCAGTTTCTTCTTGCATACGGGATCTTCGGTCTGTTCGGCGTCGCCGGCATCGTCGTCTTATGTTACGCGCCGAATGGCGCACCGAGATGGACCTTGCTCATTGCGTTGATTTTGACGGCAGGCGTGAGCGTGTGGAACCTCGCGCAGAGCCAGGCTGACGCCGGCGCGTGCGCGACGATCGCCATGTTTGTCTCCCCGAAAGCGCATGAGCACGACGCTGCGAGCCATGTTTGCGTGAGCGCCTGGCATCTCCATGGACTTCTACAGGTGGCGATGACGGCAGTATTGGCCGTCGCATGCATCGGAGGACTTGCATCGCGCTCCGCTAGCAGGTCCGCCTAAAAGCGGCGATCCTGACGATAGGCGTCAGGCGTTTGCGTAATTCTCCAGGCCCTTTTTGACCGCGGTCAAGAATCGCGAAGCAACGGCGCCATCAAGCACGCGATGGTCGAGGCACAAGCACAGATTCATGATCGAACGGATTGCGATCGCGTCATTCACGACCCATGGCCGCTTCACGACAGCTTCCATCGTGATGATCGCGGCTTGCGGCGGGTTGATGATCGGCACCGAAGCAATGTTGCCGAGAGCGCCGGTGTTGTCCACGGTTATCGTGCCGTCCGCGAGTTCTGCCATGGTCAATCTGCGACGGCGCGCCTTCTCGACGAGCTCGGCGATCGATTGCGCCAAGCCGGCTAAGCTCAACCGGTCGGCATCACGCACGACGGGAACGATGAGCCCTTCCTCGACGTCGATCGCGATGCCGACGTTGATGTGCTTGCGCTGGATGATGTGATCGCCGCCCCACGCGCTGTTGACGATGGGATTTTCTTTGATCGCGCGGCAAACCGCTTGCACGACGATCGGCAAGTACGTGAGGTTGACTCCTTCGCGCGCTTTGAAGGCCGCTTTCTCGCGGTCGCGCCAGCGCGAGAGCTCGGTGACGTCGGCTTCCATCATGCACCACGCATGCGGAATGGTGGACACCGCCTGCAACATGCGTTCCGCGATCGTCTTACGCATCTGCGAAAGACGGATGACCGTATCTTCGTCGCCGGCGTGCGCTTCGACCGGAGCATGCGCTTGTCGCGGCACGGGCGTGGCGGCCGAGGTCGGCGCGCCGGGAGACGATCGCGCAACGGCCGGCGCAGATGGCAGGCCTTTCAACGCCGCCGAAACGTCGTTCGCCGTGACGCGTCCGCCGCGGCCGGTACCGCTGACGCCGCTCAGATCGATTTGATGCTCGCGCGCGAGCTTGCGCACTGCCGGTGAATAGCGAACGCCGTTGCCGTCGCCGGTCCGCGACGTCGCGCCGCTGAAGCCCAAAGGTGCGGCGGTCTGCACCGGAGCCCGCGACGGAGCCTCTGCGGACGCAGCGGGGGTGGCGGTCTTAGAAGGCGCCGCGACGCCGCTCTCAGCGATCTCGCACACCACGGCGCCCACCGGCACTGTTTGTCCTTCCTCGACCGAGATCGACGTGAGCGTGCCGCCGAACGGAGACGGAATCTCCGACGCGACCTTGTCGGTCTCGACCTCCAAAAGCGGCTCGTACTTCGCGACCTGATCGCCGGGCTTCTTCAGCCAGCGCCCAACGGTGCCTTCGGTGACCGTCTCGCCGAGTTGCGGCATGCGCACCTGTGCCACTTGCGAACCTTCTATCTAATACGCCGCGAGATCGCGCATCGCCGTCGCGATCCGCGCCGGGCTTGGCATGAATGCTTCTTCGTATGCTTTTGAGTAGCCCATGGCGGGAACGTCGGGTCCGCACAAGCGGCGGATCGGCGCGTCCAGCTCGAAAAGCGCTTCCTCCGCGATGATCGCCGAAACTTCCGCACCAACGCCGCCGAACTTGTTGTCCTCGTGGACGATGAGCACGCGTCGCGTCTTGGTCGCCGATTTGACGATCGTCTCCCGGTCCATCGGCCGGATCGAGCGCAAGTCTACGACTTCCACGTCGATGCCGTCTTTGAACAATTCGTCGGCGGCTTGCACCGCGAAATGGCGCATCAATCCGTAGGTGATGACGGTGAGATCGCTGCCGGGCCGCGCGATATCCGCTTTGCCCATGGGGATCTGGTAATCGCCTGGCGGCACCTCGCCTTTGATCAGACGATAGGTCTTCTTGTGCTCGAGAAACAGCACGGGATCATCGTCGTTGATGGCGGTGTTGAGCAGACCCTTGGCGTCGGCCGGGGTCGACGGTGCGAGGATCTTCAAACCGGGCACGTGATAGAACAGCGCTTCGATGCTGACGGAGTGCGAGAGCGCCCCGCCGACGCCGCCGCCGTACGGCGTGCGGATCACGAGCGGACAGGTGTTCCCGCCGGCGGTCCGATAGCGCATCTTCGCGGCTTCGCCCACGATCTGGTTATACGCTGGATAGATGAAGTCGGCGAACTGGATCTCGGCGATGGGCCGCATGCCGGCCATGGCTGCGCCGACGGCCACGCCGACGATCGAGGCCTCGGCGAGCGGCGTGTCGAGCACGCGGTCGTGGCCGAATTCTTCGATAAAATCCTTTGTGATCAAAAAGACATTGCCGCGCGGACCGACGTCCTCTCCCATGATGAAGACGCGCTCGTCGCGCGCCAACGCGTCGTGCAGCGTTTCACGGACTGCTTCCAAAAGGTTTTTGACAGCCATTACGAGAGCGGTCCTTCGGCGTAGACGTGAGTGTACAGATCTTCTTCGCTCGGCATCGGCTGGTGTTCGGCCCAGTCGGTCGCTTCGTCCACTTCGTGTTGCGCGCGCGCTTTCATATCCAGGATGCCGGCCGCATCGATATAGCCGCGGTCGGTGAGCCACGCTTCAAACCGCGGAACCGGATCGCGCTTCTTCGACGCCTCGATCTCATCGGCCGTGCGGTACTGCAGCTGATTATCGTCGGACGTGTGCGACATCGCGCGATAGCATTTCGCTTCCACGAGCGTCGGGCCGCCGCCGGCGCGCGCGCGCTCTACGGCTTCGCGCACGGTGGTGTACGACGCGATCGGATCGGTGCCGTCGCAGATGACGCCCGGCATGCCGTAGGCGCTTGCGCGATCGGCGACGTTCTTCACCGCCATCTGCATTTTCTGCGGCACCGAGATCGCGAACTCGTTGTTCTCGCATAAGAAGACGACGGGCAGCTTATGGATGCCCGCGAAATTCATGGCTTCGTGCCACTCGCCTTCGCTCGTGGAACCTTCACCGAACGACGTCAGCACGACCGAGTCTTCCTTGCGCATCTTATGTGCGAGCGCCATGCCGACCGCGTGCGTGACGTGCGCCGCGATGATGGATGAGATGCTCGCGATGTTCCGATCCGGCACGCTGTAGTGGTTCGGGAACTGGCGGCCGCTCGAGAAGATGTCATCTTTGCGCGCGAAGAGGCACATGAGTTGCTCGCGCGGCGTGACGCCGAACGAGAGCGCCATGCACGTATCGCGGTAGTAGGGCACGAGCCAATCCGTGCCTTTGCGCAGCGCGAACGCCGCGGCCACCTGAATGGCTTCGTGCCCTTGGCAGGTGGCGGCAAATGGGATCTTGCCTTGGCGGTTGAGTGCGAAACCGCGGTCGTCGCACGTGCGGGTCAAAATCATGCAATAGTACATCTCGCGCAGACGGTCCGGAGTAAGCCCCTCCGGCAAAGTCTCGCGAACGCTCGGTTCGCTCTTCATGCGGCTCGGTTCGTCCCGGGTCGCGGCCTTTTCCTGGCTTGCGTGTGTTGGCGGACGAACGGGTATGGTGCGGGAAGTAGAGGGGCGAACGTCCGTTCAGGAGTCTTTCGTCATGAAGATCACAGTCCGGTTTTCCGCCGTCGTGCTCGTCACGCTCGTCACGCTGGGCAGCGTCGCGTGCGGCGGCAAATCAACGTTTACCGATAAGAACGGCAACGTCACGACGGTGGATCCTGCGCACCACACCGTCACGTTCAAGGACAAGACGGGTACGCATACGGTCGCCGATTCTGTCGACGCCCGCAAACTTGGAGTTCCGATCTACCCCGGCGCGGCTGTGGCTTCGGGCAGCGGATTTCATGTCGGACAGGCGACCCACGGCGGCGACGTAGCGCTTCTCACCACGGCGGATTCGTTCGACAAGGTTGTGGCGTGGTACGACGCCCACATGCCGAAGGGAACGGTTCGTCAGGGAGTCTTGAAGACGCCTATCGGCGGCGCCGCTACATTTACCCTTGCAGTGCCGAGCGACAACACCAAGCGGGCTGTTATGATCGCGGGCAACGATCACAAGACGACCATCACCGTGACGGCCGGCACCGGCGCGCCATAGCGACATTCGTTCGCGACGGCGACGGATACGCTCAGGCGCTAGGAACGCCGTCCTCGGTCGCCGGCGTCCGGCGCGCCGAACCCGATTCCACCGCCGCGGCCGACGTCGCTTTTGCGACCGCTTCGACGACGCGCGTGTCGAAGACGCTCGGGATGATATACTCGGCCGAGAGTTCGTCTGGACCGATGACGCCCGCGATCGCGTGCGCCGCCGCCAACTTCATCGCTTCGTTGATGTGCCGCGCGCGCGTATCAAGCGCACCGCGGAAGACACCCGGGAACGCGAGCAGATTGTTGACCTGGTTCGGATAGTCCGAGCGTCCGGTCGCCATCACGGCCACGTGCGGCTCCGCGACGTCCGGTGCGATCTCGGGCAGCGGATTTGCCATCGCGAAGACGATCGGATCCTTCGCCATGGACTTCAGATCGTCGACGGTGAGCAGATTCGGGCGCGACAGGCCGATGAAGACATCGGCTCCCTTCATCGCTTGCGACAGCGGACCCGTGAAGCGTTCGCGATTGCCGTTGTCGGCGAGCCACTGCCACATCTCGTTCTCGGGATACGATTTGCCGCGCACGAGCGCGCCGTCGCGATCCACGCCGATGACGTCGGCGGCGCCGGCCGACAAGAGTATCTTCGCGCACGCGCCGCCCGCCGCCCCGATGCCGTTCACGACGATGCGCGTGTCTGCGAGATTCTTCCCGACGACTCTGAGCGCGTTCAAGAGCGCCGCGAGGATCACGATCGCGGTCCCGTGCTGGTCGTCGTGCATGACGGGTATGTCGAGGCATTCGTCGAGCCGGCGCTCGATTTCGAAACAGCGCGGCGATGAGATGTCCTCGAGATTGACGCCGCCGAATGCCGGCGCGATGCGGACGACGGTCTCGACGATCTCGTCCGTGGATTTCGTATCCAGGCAGATCGGAAACGCGTCGACGCCGGCGAACGCCTTGAAGAGCATCGCCTTGCCTTCCATCACCGGCATCGCCGCGTACGGCCCGACGTCACCGAGGCCCAGCACCGCCGTGCCGTCCGTGACGATCGCCACCGTGTTGCGCTTGATGGTGAGCGCATATGCTTTCGCCGGATCTGCGGCGATAGCCAAGCTGACGCGCGCGACTCCGGGCGTGTAGACGCGCGAGAGGATCTCTCGATTGGTCACCGGCATGCGCGGCGTGATCTCAATCTTGCCGCCGAGATGCGCAAGGAACGTGCGGTCGCTCACGTTGACGACTCGCACGCCTTCGATCTTCCCGATCGCCGCGACCACAATGGCGAGGTGGTCCTCGTCTTGCACGTCGATGCTGATATCGCGCAGCACGGTTTTCTTGCCGACGCGATAGACGTCGACCGCCCCGATGCGCCCACCCATCTCGGCGATGACCTGCGCGACGTGCGCGAACGTGCCTAAAGCCGTGATCTGCTCGATCCGGACGATGGTAGAAAACCCGATCTTCATCTGCTCTCGCACTCGGGAAAATACTCCTCACGCAAGGGAATGACCGGCCGCGGACTAAAACACCTGACCGCATATTCCCCCATTCCGGAGGAAATCTTCGTGCGCAGAGTGATCGCGCTCGCGATCGTCGTCTCATTGCTCGGCATGAACGTGAGCGGCTGTTCCACGCCGATCGACACGGGCAGCAGCATTCCCGCGCAGAGCCAGCCCATATACACGCTGCTGGCGCTCGTGGGTCTGGGCATCGCGATCACCGCGTTCCACCACCATAGCGAACAGCCGCACAATGGACCGGGCGGAGTTCCGCAAACGCCCATCAGCGTCATCCCGCTTCGTCTGACGAATCAGGTGCCCGTCGATCTCACGCTCGATCCGAACTTTACAGGCAGTTTTGGCGCACTGCTCTCCGGCAACTCGGGCGGGGCGTGGCTCGTGGATCTCGGCGACATCACGACGAACAACGCCGTGACGGTGCAGTACGCGCTGCCGGCTGGTTACCAACCCACGGCGATTGCGATCGATGCGAACACGAGTCTCGACCACGAATGGTTTGTCGACGCCTCGGGCAATGTTGAGGGCTGTGCGAATCCGGGCGTCGGCGGTCCCACCACGTGCACGCCGAGCCCCGGGCCGTTCTCCGATACGCTCGGCTCATGCGGCAAGCGTTATATCTCGGCAGACGCGTCGCACGTCTTTATCGCGTGCGACAATGGTTCGGGAACAGTCGCTTGGGCAGCATTTGACTTCAGCGCGAATAAGACGGGATCTGGAACGTATACCTACACCGCCGGCCCGGCAAAAACTCTCTACGGGACGGATGCCGTCTTCGCCAACGGCCAGGCGATCAGCCAATTCCTGCTCTTCCATAAAGACGGAACATCGCATGAGGTCGTGCTGACGACACCGCCGACGACCGGCGCCGGTCCGACGCTCAATCCGATTCCGCTCGACATCGGCAATGCGGCGATTTCCGGTATCGACATCTTCGCGTACAACGGCGCGCCGACGAGCGGATCGTATTCAATCGCGCGCTACGGCTCGTCCGGGTCGCTCAACTATTCGATACAATCTCTTCTGTTGGTCGCCGAGAATGGTGTTCCGAATCCGGGGCCCGGTCGCACGTTCGGCGTTCCGTTGACCAACCTCCATGCCGACTCATCGGGCGTCTATAGCCTCGATCCGTCAGGCACGCTGGTCGTGTTCCGTGTTTTCTAAGCGCGGTGTCCGCGCGCGCGATGTGCTGCGCAGCCTTGCCCGCGGCGCAGACCCGGATTCCGCGGACACATGCAGGCGCTTGTTGCTCCCGCTTGAGCGCGCCGATGCCGATCGGAACAGCCGGCTCGGCGAGACATTGCAAACGTATTATGCGTGCGGCGGCAGCGTGAGCAAGACGGCCGAGGCGCTGTTCCTGCACCGCAACAGCGTTCGCTACCGGCTCGATCGGGTGCGCGCGCTGCTCGGCGCCGACATCGACCACCCCGAGATCGCCGCAGTGCTGCTGGCTGCGTTTGCCGTCTCCACCGCGCATGATGCGATCGAGGTTCGCGATGAAGCTCAGCGCGCGCAATAGGCTCCCCGGGACCATCGAGCACATCGATGTGGACGGTCTCACCGCAAAAATCACGATGCGCGTCGGCGACAACTGTCTCGTCGCCGTCATCACGCGCGAGTCCGTCGAGGAGATGGAGCTTCACGTCGGCGACGAGGTCTCGGCGGTTATCAAGTCGACGTCGGTGATGATCGCAAAGGAATAGATCCCAATATAAGAGGGCCTAATTTATGAAGGGGCCGACGCTAGTCGGCCCGCGTTATGTTCGCCTGGGCCGACTGACGTCGGCGCCTTCCGTTAGATCCGTGACGCCGATGCGTTCAGTCGATCCATTCAGTCGTGACGCCGCAGGGAGCCAGACCGTCACCGTCGCGCCGCCGCCAGGGGTTTCCGCAAGCGCGATGCGCCCGCGGTGCGCTTCGACGATGCGCTTCGCAAGACTGAGCCCAAGACCGAGGCCTTGACTGGCCGAAGGATGGCCCCGCGCCGCGCGATGGTATGGCGAGAACAAGTCTGCGCGTTCCGAAACGGCGATGCCGGGCCCGTGATCGATGATCGAACAGCGGACGAAATCACCGTCGCGCGAGGCCGCCACTTCAATCGATCCCCCATCAGGCCAATAGCGCACAGCGTTTCCCAACACGTGAGCGAAGAGCCGCGATAATCGGTCCGTATCTGCCGCAACGGTGAACTCGGACAAGCCTTCGGGCAATTCGACGCGATGCGACGGCGGCAGCTTGATCGCGGCGACGCCCAGTTCCAATGCGGTGCGAAGCGAGACCGGGGTGACGCGCAGCCCGTCGCGGCTTGCCGCCAGGCGCTCGAAATCCATCACGTCCGTGATCGAGTCGGCCAGGCGCGCCGAAGCGCCGGCGATGATGTCGCCGTACTCGCGAACCCGCTCGGACGGCATCTCGATCGCGGCGACCAGTTCTGCGTATCCGCGGATCGCCGTGAGCGGTGTCCGCAATTGATGCGTGACGAGGCTGACGAAGTCGCTGCGCAGGCTTTCGAGTTCCTTCTGCTCGGTGATGTCTCGGAAGCAGCATGCGAGACTGTGCCGTCGCGCGCTGGCGCCGATCAGCGCAGCGGCAAGCGATATCCAGATCGGTTGGCCGTTCGCGGCCGAAAGCCGCACGTCTATCGCGCGTCCGGGTTCTTCAATAAAAATTGCCGATGCCTCGGCGAACGAATTGAATGCGTGCGGGAATTGGGGCGCGTGGGGTTGGAGCCCGGCCGCACTCATGGTCTTGCCCACGATCGCGTCGCGCAGGATTCCGGTTATCCGTTCGGCGGCATGGTTCCAGAGACTGACGCGAAGCTCGTGATCGAACGTGCAGATGCCCTCGGCGCTTTCGGCGATGAGCGCTGTTCCGCGCTCGCTCTCCGCGCGCAGCGCTTCAAATCGGCGGGCTCGCGCCAATGCTCGGCCGGCGTGATCGGCCAGTAAGGTCACGTCGTCCGCTTGATCGTCGTCAATCGCTGTGGGGCCTGGATCAAATGCGACGACTGTTCCCCGGCACGGGTCGCCCGCAGCGATCGGCCACGCGGCTACGCGACGGACGCCGAACTCGCGCAAGAGACGGACGAACTCGCCGTCGTCCTCTGGGAGCGCCGAGAGGTCGATCGCGCGCACGGCTTCACCGTTGAGCATCGCGAGCAAGCGTGCGTCGCCTTTGGCGCGCGCGCGGTTGCATGCGCCTTGAAGGCGCGCCACCAATCGCCACGGCGCCGCCTGATCGCCGAACGCTTCGACAAAGTCGCCGTCGGTCTCACGCACCGCCGCTATCGAAAACGCCGCACCGGTGGCGCGGCCGACCCCGCTTGCAAGCGCTGTGCAGACGGCCGCCACGTCATCGCTTTCGGCGAACGCACGCAGCAGATCCGCGAGGCGGCCGGGCATCAGCCGGCCTTGGCCTCAGCATGTTGGGCGGCCGTGCCGAAACCTTGCCGGACCTGCGCGCCCCACTGCTTCTGTCCGCGCACGTAATCCCAGGTGCCCTTGAGCCGCCACCAGAGCGTCAATTGCCGGTAGCCGAAGTTCTCGGCGATCGCGATGAGATTGAGCACGGCGAGATCTCGCCAGCGCGGATATCGATGGAACGATGCCTCTTCCAGCAGCACGGCGGAGACCGAGAGGATGATGCCGAGCACCACAGCGCAGAGCGTATAGATGAGGGCATTGATCGGCGCGAGCAGCCCGAGGATCGCCGCCAGCGGCAGCAAGATGTATCCCGAAAGCTCCACGACCGGTCCGATCGCCTCGATCAGCAGGAAGTAAGGCATCCCGAACAAGCCTGCTCGACCATAGGCGCGATTGAAGAACATCGCCCGATGCTTGTAGAGAACTTCAAACATCCCGCGGTGCCAGCGATTGCGCTGTCGCCCGAGCGTCTGCCACGACGAGGGAACTTCGGTCCAGCAGACCGTCTGCGGCACGAAGAGCACTTCATAGTCGCGCTTGTTCTCTTTGAGATAACGAACGATCTTGACCACGAGCTCTTTGTCTTCGCCGACCGTATCCGAGGAATATCCGCCGACGGTCTTCGCGGTCGCCTTATGGAATAATCCGAACGCTCCCGAAACGATGAGCATGACATTGAGCGTCGACTGCGCGGTTCGCCCGCAGAGAAAGGCGCGCATGTACTCGACGATCTGAAAGAGTTCGATCGGCTTGCGCGGCAGTCCGACCGCCTCGACGCGGCCTTTGACCACGCGGCAGCCGTTTGCAGCGCGGATGATCCCGCCGGTGATCGGCACAAAGGTCGGCCGGTCGAGCATCGGACGAACGACGTGCAGCAACGCATCTTCTTCGAGGATGGCGTCCGCGTCGACAGTGCAGAACAACGGATAGCGCGACACGTTGATGCCGGCGTTCAGCGCGTCTGCCTTCCCGCCGTTCTCCTTGTCCACGACGATGAGCTTGGGGTAAGCCGCGGACGCATAGAGGGCCTTCACCGGTTTGCACGCCACCGTCATGTCGTATCCGAAGTCCAACCGCTCCATCGAGAAGGCCTCGATCATCGCTGCAAGCGTGTTGTCCTTCGATCCGTCGTTGATCACGACGACTTCGTGCTTCGAATATTTCAAGCGTAGAAGCGATCGCACGGATTCGACGATCGTCGCGCCTTCGTTGTGCGCTGGACAAAGGATGGATATCGGCGGGACGAGCCGCGAGCGGAATATCTGCTCGAGGCGTTCCTTGTCGCGCGTGCGCAGATAGCGGCGCACCTCGATCAGCGCGATAAACGTGAACAGGAGGTACGTGAGGTCGACGAAGACGACATAGAAAAAGACGAGCGCATTATATCCGAGCACGATGTGGCGCGCGACGTTCCACGCCGGCGAACCATACCACGAAAAATGGAGAGCCGCGATCATGCCCGGCCGACCGGAACGCGTATCGCGGCGCGCGATGCAGACAAAAGCACGAGTCGTTGGAGCGCCGCGACCGCGGCCTTGCGCGCAGGCGAGCCCGGCTCTTCGACCAGCGCCCGCGAAAGCACAGCCCGGCCGTGCTCACCGGCATCGGCAAGCGCTTCGGCCGCGTGACTGCGGACCCACCAGACCTCGTCGTGCAAGCCGGCTTCGAGCACATCGAAATAGCGATCTGTTTGCGCACGCTTCGCCTCGTCTGCGGGGGGCGGACCGAGGGCGTGCAGCGCCTTCATCACGCGCACGCGGACGAACCATGCGGCGTCTCCGGCTGCAGCATACAGCGCAGCGACACGATCCATAGCGCCGCCGCGCCCCAGCGCCTCTGCCGCGCGGGCACGCACTTCAGGCGATTCGTGGCGGAGCGCTCGCTCGGCGGGAGCGAAATCCGCCATCCATCCGATATCGGCGAGAATCTCGAGGGCGAGCGCCGCGATCCGGATATCGGCGTCTTCGACAGCGGCGGTGAGCGCCGGTACCGCGGTCATGCCCATTCTTGAAAGCACTTCGGCGACGCGCACTTGTTGCCAGCGCGTCGGATTCCGCAGTGCTGCGAGCATCGGCGCGATCGCGACTTCGGAACCGATCGCACCGAGCGCCTCCGCGGCGCCGATGCGCACGAACGGATCGGGGTCGTCGCGAAACACTTCGATCAGCGCGGGTACGGCGATCGGCGAATGCATCGCGCCCAGAAGCATACACGTCTTCACGCGCGATTCCACGCTGCGCGACTTCAGCCGCAGCATGGCCTCGGCGACATAGCCTGATTCTTCCAGCACTCGTACGAGCCGATCGCGCAGCTCGCCCGTGACAAAAACGAGATGGTCGACGATCGTCTCCTGCACGGCGTCGCCGACGGTGCCGCGCGGCGGGGGCAGCTCCATCACGAATACGCCGCCGACGAATACCTGGCGGCCGTCGCATCGCAGCTCAGACTCGCCGTCGAAGAGCGGCGGGAGGTGCTCGAGCAGCCAGCTACGGGTCCGTGCCGCGACGCGGGCGCGGTTCTCTCGCCACATGCGCATCGCAAAGATGCCCGCGAGCAAGAGAACAAGTGCCAGCTCAAGGCACCCGAGTATCCGCAAGAGATATGGAAGGGACGGGACCATCAATTATATTATCGGCCGAATTATGTAGGGCGCGCCTTTGCGGCGCGCCGGCGGACCATAAAGGTCCGCCCTACGTCAGAATTATGTAGGGCGCGCCTTTACGGCGCGCCGGCGGACCACAAAGGCCGCCCTACGTCAGCGCTTGGCGAGGAGCGAGCGGATGCGTGCCTGGAGTTCGCGCGGTGAAAAAGGTTTGACCACGTAGTCTAGGCCGCCGGCTTCGAAACCCTCCAGAACATCGTGCTCCTGGCCCTTTGACGTGAGGAACATGATGGGAATGGCTTCCGTGGCTGGATCTTTCTTGAGCTCTTTCGCGACCTCCCAACCGTCCATGCGCGGCATGAGAACGTCTAAGATCACGAGGTCCGGCTTGATCCGCCGGATCGCTTCCAGGGCGCTTTCGCCGTCGGCGGTCGGGGTCACGTCGCAGCCGGCGTTGGATACGGTGATCTGCACCAGTCGCCGGATATCGTCGTCGTCGTCCGCGATGACGACTTTCGCCTTTGCGCGCGCTTCGTCAGTCATTTCGTCGTGGCATCTCCGAAGATCGCCTTGATCCGGTCGGCGAGAACGACCGGGTCGAACGGTTTGGTGATATACCCAGAAGCGCCCGCATCCATGCCGGCGCGGATATCGGCGGGGTCCGAACGTGCGCTGAGGAAGACGATCGGAATCTCTTTCGTCTTTGCGCCGCTCTTGAAGTGCCGGCACACGTCAAGGCCGTCTTTATCCGGCAACATGCGATCGAGGAGGATGAGGTCCGGACATCGCTTTTCGATAGCATCCGTCGCGGCCGCGAAGTCGGTCACGGACGTGACGTCGAATTTGCCGATCAGACGAAGCGACAGATCGATGACGCCTTGCACGTCGCGCTCATCTTCGACGACGAGAATGGTACGTATCTCCAGTTTTCTGCTCCCGTCATCCGGGGGCCGACTAGCGTCGGCCCCTTCAAATATTCTCCTCGATAGGCCCCTTCAAAAATCAGCTTCTCGATCGGCGGGGTTTGCGTGCCGGCTTTGCCGCAGCTTCGAGAGACGCCAGGCGTTCTTGCAGCGCCCGGTGCGCGTCACGCACGCTCGACAACTCGTCGCGCATCCTCTGCACTTCCGCCGGTTTGCTCAAATGTTCTCGTATGCTCGCTGCCGCTTCCATGCAGCGCCGCTTCAGTCGTCCATCGACATCTTGCGCGGCCAACCGCTCTAACGGCTCGATGGCTGCGCTCTCGTGCATCGTCTGCAACGCGTCGATCGACGCGATGCGAACATGATAGTTGCGGTCGTCCAGCAGGTCCAGCAACGTATCCCGTACATCCTTGCGTCCTTCACCGAGCTTGCCCAGCGCGGTCACGGCGGTGCGCCGTGCGGCGGCCGGACGTCCGTAGGCCGTCCACGCGAGAATAGTCGGTACCGCGCGCTCATCGCCTAGATCGGCAAGGCCCGCGAAAATGCCGCCGCGGATCGCCTCCTGCCACGATTCTTTCTTCGCAAGTGCGCTCGTCAACGTGGCGTACGCGCGTTTCGCCTTCGTCTTGCCGATGGAATGCGCGGCCTGTGCCTCGACGAAATAGGATGCATCCTTCTTCAAGAGCGGTTCGAGCGCTTCAAAGGCGGCGTCGGTGTGGAACTCGCCGAGCGCCTCCGCCACGGCGCGGCGCGCCTTTGGATGCTTGACCGAACGAGCCCGAAGCAGTGCGCGAAACGGCTCGGCACCTCGGATCCGGCCAAGGGCGCGCGCAGCATCTGCTTGGACCCCCCAGAACGGGTCCCGCTGCAAGGCATGCGCGATGGCCGCCACCGCATCAGGCGACGCCTCTTTGGCAAGCGCTCTGATCGCCTGTATGCGCGTGGCAATCCGCGAGTCGCGTTCCAATTGTCGCACGAGCATCTCGGTCGGAACTTCGAGTTCGATCGTCTTGATGATATCAGCGTCGGGATCGAAACAGAAAGTCTGCGGCTCCGAAGCGAGGGCGAATGCAAACGTCTGCTGCGAGGCGTCGCAGACGATCTGGCGTCGTTCGGATTTGCCGCGTCCGAAGCCGAATTCGACTGCGATAGGCACGCGGAACAACGGCGTCGCATCGTCGACCGTTTGCGCTTGCGCCACATCGACGCGAGCCTGACCACCTTCGGCATCCCAGGTATAACGCACGCGAAACTCCGGGTGGCCGGCCTTGAAAACCCATTGGTCGAAGAACGGAGCAAAGTTGCGGCCCGTCGTCTCTTCTATCGCGCGGCCGAGATCCACGGTTTCCACGTTGCGCCGCTGATTGGTCGTGACGTATGCGTGCAGCGATTGCCAGAAGAGGTCGTCGCCGAGTTCCGCCCGGACCATGTGGAGCACGCAGGCTCCTTTTTCGTACAGATGGCGGTCGAAGATCTCGACCGGTTCGCCGAAAATGCTCGTGACGATCGACCGGCGGTAGTGCTGAGAATCCTCATGCAGGTAGCGCGCCTGCATCTCAAGGCGATAATAGTCGAACTCATCTTTCCCAAGATCGAATTCTTTGAACAGCGCCTCGAAATAGGTCGCAAAGCCTTCGTTGAGCCAGGCGTGAGACCAATCTTTGCACGTGAGGAGATCGCCGAACCATTGGTGGGCCAATTCGTGGGCCACGAGTCCATCGCTTGAGAAATCGAGATGCGCGCGCGCATCGTGCAGCGTCGTGTCGGTCTGTGTTGTCGCGGTGGTGTTCTCCATGCCGCCGAAGATGAAATCCGAGACGGCGATCTGCGAGTATTGCGCATACGGATACGGAAAGCGGAGACGATCGCTGAAGAATTTCACCATCGCAGGCGTCTTTCCAAACGATCGCTCGCCGTCGGCCTCGCGTCCAGGATGGACGTAGTACGAGACGGGCGTTCCTTTCACCGTGGACGTGCGACCCGAGAATTTTCCCGCGACGCACGACACGAGATACGTGACGTGCGGCGTCTCCATCTTCCAATGATACGTCTTGGTCTTTGCGCTCTTGTTCTCAGTCGTGCCGATCAACCGTCCGTTGCTGAGCACGAAGAACGCTTTCGGCACCGTCGCAGTCACTTCGGTCGTGGCTTTGGCGTTGGGATAGTCGATGCACGGAAACCAGTAGTGGGCGTCTTGATCCTGGCCTTGCGTCCAGACATGGACGGGCTTGGCCGGGTAGCCTTCATCCGGACCGATGAAGTAGATGCCCTGGCGCGGCTGGCGCGCTTCGTACTCCACGATAACGGATGTGGATCGGCCGGCCGCGAGTTTCGGCAACTGCACGCGGAGTTTCGCACCTTGCATGCTGAACGGCAGCGCCGCGCCGCGCGGGCCGCGCACGCGACGGATCGTCAGCTGCGCCGCGTCGAACTCGATCGAGCTCAGCTGCTTGCCCACGGCGGTAAACGTCGTGGCGCACTTGCCGAACAATATCTTTTCGTCGAAGTCGAACGAGAGCGTCAGCGCTATGTGATCGACACGTGCAGGGCGGTCCGGCGCGTAGCGCTGCTTTGCTCCCGGAAGAGCAAAAGGTTTGCGTCCGTTGCCGCTCGGCGCGGCGCTAGCGTCGGCGCGTCGGCAGTAGGCGTGGGTCATGGACCATCCTTCATAAAGCGGCTGGCGATCGCGGCTTCTTGGTTTTTAGATCGGGCTATCGAGCGGCGACCGGCTCGCGTCGCGCCTCGGTGACCGTCTGGACGACTTTCGGCGGCGCGAACTCGAAGTGATCGTGCTCGGCGACGAAGTATCCGAGCCCTTGAGTCGCTGTGCGCAGTTCGGTCAGATATCGGCCGAGCTCTGCTTGCGGCACGAGCGCCTGCACCGTATCCCAGCCCTCGCGGCCTTCACTCGCACCGTAACTCAAGATCTGTCCGCGCTTGCCCGTGACGTGCTGCATCACCGTGCTCGTGTAGCCGCTCGGCACCGTGATCTCAACGCGCTGGATGGGCTCGAGCAGACTGGGGCGGCATTTGGGCAACCCCTCGCGCATCGCAAGCGCGGCCGCCATCTTGAACGAGGCCTCGTTGGAATCGACGTTGTGATACGAACCGTCGTAGAGGGTCACGCCGACATCGACAACGGGATATCCGCCGATCGGCCCCTTTTCGAGCGCCTCGCGCACGCCTTTCTCAACACCGGGGAAAAACTGCTTCGGAACGACGCCGCCGACGATCTTGTCGGCGAACTTGATGCCGCTTCCGCGCGGCAGCGGTTGGATCTCCAAGTGCACGTCGCCGAACATACCGTGTCCGCCGGTCTGGTGCTTGTAGCGACCCTGCTGCTGCGTCTTGGTCATGATGGTCTCGCGGTACGGCACCTGCGGCAGTTGCGTGTCCAACCGCACGTTGTACTTGCGCTGCATCCGTTCGACCGTGATCGTGAGGTGCATCTCACCGTGACCGCGCAGCACGAGCTCGTCCGTGAATTCGGCGCGCTCGGCAGCGATGCTCGGATCTTCTTCTTTCATGCGCACGATCAGCTGCGAAAGTTTTGCTTCGTCGGCCCGATCGTGCGGCCGAACGGCCATCGCGAACGCGCTCTTGAGCAATTTCGGAACCGGCATGCGGACTTTCGCGGTTCCCGTGCACAGCGTGTCGCCAGTATGCGTGGCCTCGAGCCGTGCGATGGCGACGACGCTTCCGGGCCCGGCGGCTGCGATAGCTGACTGGGTCTTGCCTTGCAGGTCGTACAGTCCGCCGGGCCGCTCTTTGACATCGGGATGACCGACGCTCGTGAGCTGCGCATCGGGAGTCAGCGTGCCGCTGAAGATGCGCGCCACCGAGAGTTTGCCGCTTTGCGGGTGGACGAACGTCTTGCAGACTTGAGCGATGACCGGACCGCTTTGCGCCGGCGTGACTTTCGTGCCGTCCTCGGCCGTTCGCGCCACCTGCGCGCCGTCCGGGAATTGGCGGACGATCAGGTCGAGGAGCTCGGGCACGCCGCAGCCCCGTATGCCGCTTGCGACGACGACGGGGATGATATTGTCGGCGCTCACGTCGTCGCTCAGATCGCGCTCGACCTCTTCGAGCGGAGGCTCCGTGCCCTCAAGGATCTCTTCCATTAGATGATCGTCGAAATCGGCCAGCGCTTCCAGCAGCTGCTCGTGAGTTTTATCTTCCGCGTTGCCCGGCAGCGCGGTCGGAGCGGCTTTGCCGTCGGCGCCGTATTTGAACGCCTGCATGCTCACGACGTTGACGAAGCCCGCAAACGAGTCGCCTTGCCCGATCGGCGCCTGCTCTGCGACCACGTGCCCGCCGAATTTCTCGCGCAGGCGCGCGTAGGTTGTCGGAAAGTCCGCGCCGGGCCGGTCCATGCGGTTGACGACAAAGCAGTGCGGCATGCGCATCCGCTCGACGTAATCGACGAGCGACTCGACGAGCGGGAGACGATTGGGATCGGCTTCGACGACGATGACGGCGGCGTCAGCAGCCAAGAGCACGAATTTCGTCTCTTCAAAAAAATCGACCGCCCCTGGGCAGTCGATGAGATTCACGCGGATGTCGCCCACCTGGAGGTGGGCGAAGGCCGGCGCCACGGACATCTGATGAGCGATGGATTCCGCATCGTGATTCGTCGTCGCGGTCCCATCGGTCACCGCGCCTTTGCGGGGAATCGCGCCGCCGAGCGCAAGCAGCGCTTCGACGAGTGTCGTCTTTCCGCTGTGATGCGGACCGACGAAGGCGACGTTGCGGACACCCCCAACGCTTGGAGCCGCCATGCGTGTGTACTCCTCGGGCAAGCCGTCTGAAGAGAACGGCGAAAAACGCTTGTCGCGTAAGAGGCGCCTGGGCTTCGACGCCCGCGGCGGGGGCGCCTCGCGGATGACGCGAACATTCGCTCGATGCGCGAATCCGCGACACTACGGGTCAACGAGACGTTTTTTTCCGTCCAAGGCGAGGGGACGCTGAGCGGCGCCGCTACCTTCTTCATACGGCTGGACGGTTGCCCGCTTCGCTGCGCGTGGTGCGATACGCCATACGCGCTCGACGGCACGAAGGGCACGGTGACCGACGTGGACGCGCTCGCGACGCAGGCGCACGGCGTGCCCCGCGTCGTCATCACCGGGGGTGAACCGCTCGCCCAAGACATCGGTCCGCTGGTCGACGCGCTCGATGCCGAGACGCATGTCACCGTCGAGACCAGCGGCACGATCTTCGCGGATATTCCGCGCGTTGCGCTGTTCAGCGTCAGTCCGAAAGTTGGATCGTCAGGCTACAAGCCGAAGCCGATCATCTTGCAGAAATTCTTCGCCGCGGCGAAAGGCCGCTTGCAGCTCAAGTTCGTCATCAGCGACGCGCGCGATCTCGAAGAGACCCTCGATTGTCTGCTCGGATTGGAATCCGTGCTGCCCGCCGGCACGCCGATCGTCTTGCAGCCCGAGAGCGGCAGCGCTGGTTCGGGCACGGATTATCATGCGGCGCTCCGAAAACTTGCGGAATCCGTGCTTGCCGATTCTCGCTGGCGCCGTTTCGACGTTCGTGTGCTTCCGCAGCTGCACTTTCTCATGTGGGGCGGAGCCGCCGGCCGATGATCTCGATCGAGTATTCGTGCCATTTCGATGCGGCCCACCAGCTCGCTCTACCGTACGACTCGCCATGCAACCGGCGACACGGCCACCGCTACACCGTAGAGATCTGCGCGTCCGCAGAGCGGCTCGAACACGGCATGGTCGTCGATTACAACATCCTCAAACGGACGGTCGCTGAGTTCGATCACTGCGATCTCAACGAGCGGGCCGAGTTCAACGCCGCCGATCGGCAGACAACGGCCGAGAACATCGCCACGGTATTGGCCGAGAAGCTGCAAGCGGCTGTCGGCGCGCGGGTGTCGATCGACGAGGTGATCGTGCGCGAAACCCCGCGGGCGGCGGCTAGGTGGCGGCGTGACCGCGCCTGATGGCGAGCATTCCGGCGCAGCACCCCCGCAGATCACCGGTCTGCTCGAATCGGCGCTGTACGTCGAAGACGTGCACCGGTCGGCGGGGTTCTTCTGCGGCGTGCTTGGTCTTACGCCGATGTTCGAAAGCGAGCGGCTGATCGCGCTCGACGCAAAGCGATCCGGCTCGCTGCTGCTGTTCCAGCGCGGCGCAACGCTTGAGGACGTGGAGACAAAGGGGGGCACCGTCCCCGGTCACGATGGCGCAGGTCCGGTGCACATGGCATTCGCGATTCCGCAAGACTCTTACGAGTCTTGGATCAATCGCCTAGCGTCTTTTGGCGTCAAGATTCGGAGCGAGGTGCGTTGGCCGCGCGGGGGAAGGAGCATCTACTTCGATGATCCGGACGGCCATCTGATCGAACTGGCTACGCCCGGGCTCTGGCCGAACTACTAAACCGCGTTCTCGTCCATCGTGACGTCGAGCTTCTTTTCTTCGATCTCCGCGAACGCCGTGCTCACGGCTTTCTCCGGATTGGAGCCTTCGACGAGGGGTTCGGTGTGATTGACGAGCTGTTGTGCGCGTACGCGCGCGACGTTCACCAGCAAATACTTGTTGTCGATTTGAGCGAGCAGGTTATCGATGTTTCCGAACTGGGAGTGATTTTTGGGATCTTTCATAATCTCCGCACAACGGTAAGAGCGGTCTGTGACCAGCTCTGCAAGTTTCCAACTAACGGAACCTTCAGTATACACCGTACGGCGGCTCATCGTCAAGTTAGCCTTTGCGCAGCGAAGCGTGGCTACAGGCGGATTAGATTGTAAATCGGCTTACTTTGTGATACAAAGTAACGAGGCGCTACTCCCACATGACTTGGTCGATGAAGCAGAATTTCCACGATTCCCCGCGCTCCACCGATCGCATGATCGGGTGTTTCGTCGCGTGAAAGTGTTTTGTGGCGTGTCTGTTGACCGAATCATCGCAGCAGCCGACGTGGCCGCACTCCAGACATTCTCGCAAGTGGACCCAGGTGGCGCCTATCTTGAGACAGTCCTCGCAGCCGTTCGCACTCGGCTTGACGTTGTGGATGTGATCGAGGTGGGTGCACATTGGATTTTTCATCGGCGATCCTCCTGACATACGTTTCGACACGTGCCCTCTTTATGGCCCTACCGATTGAGCCGAACGATAGTGTAGTTCAGATACGCTGCGAACGTCACCCAGAGGAGGTACGGGACCAAGAGCCACGCTGCGGCCCGCGAGACCGACGCGAAGGCTGCTATCGTGAGCGCGATTGTCAGCCAAAGTGCTGCGATCTCGATGAGCGCCGCGCGCGGGCTGTGTAAGCCGAAGAACAGCGCTGACCAGGCTATATTGAGCACCAACTGCGCTGCGAACGCGATGAGCGCGATACGCGCGCCGGATCCAGCGTCGAGCCACACGAGCCAAGCGGCCACAGCCATTGTCCCGAAGAGCGCGGTCCATACGGGCCCGAACACCGACGAGGGCGGATTCCACGATGGCTTTACGAGCTGCGTGTACCAGCCAGGTATGTTCGGCGCCGTGACGAGCGAGCCGAGACCGGCCGCCGCGAAGCAGATGACGAGTGATACGCCAAGGCCGACGATTTTTTCAGGCATTCGTCCTGCTTCTTTGCGGCGCGGACGCGGCTTCGGCTTCAGCGACGATGCGTTCTGCCAGGCCTCCGAAGATGAAATTGTGGAACGGCATGACAGCGTACCAATACACTTGACCGAGCAGACCACGCGGTTCGAAGAACGCCGTCTGTCGCAGGTCGGCACCGCCCTCGTGAGGGTCAATCGCGAACTCGAGCCACGCTTTTCCCGGCAGCTTCATCTCTGCTCGCAACCGTAGCAAACGCGGCGAATCCACCGCTTCGACGCGCCAGAAATCTAAGGCGTCGCCTACGCGAAGCTGCGTCGGCGACCGCCTCCCCCGGCGAAGGCCAACGCCTCCGACGAGTCGATCCAACGCGCCTCTGAGCGCCCACAGCCAATTCGCGAAAAGCCAGCCGCGCCTGCCGCCTAGCCCGCGCACGACGTCGAAGAGCGCCGTTTGGTCCGCTGTGGTCTCGCGCGTGCGACGGTCGATATGCATACCTTGCGTGACTTCGTGAAAATCCTCCGTACGCGACCGCGTGTCGACTGCGTCAAACCAGGTGGTCTGCGGTCCGTCGGCTTGATAGCGGTCCAGCGCAAGCCTCACCGCTTGATCGTACCCGATCGGCTCGACCGGGAAATCGCGCCGTGCCGCGTCGTCGTGTACGATCACCTCGCTGCACAACCCGTCAATCAGCGGTCGCGCGATGCCGGCCGAAATCGGCGTGACGAGGTGAACCCAATACGATGAGAGCCGCGGTGTGAAGAACGGCACGATGAGCATCGTTCTCTTCAGACCGCGGATGCGCGCGTATTGAAGCATCAGCTCTCGATACGTGAGCACGTCGGGACCGCCGATCTCATATATCTTGCCGGCGGTTTGCGGCTGCGCGAGCGCCCGTGTGAGATATTCGATCACATCCGTAACGGCGATGGGCTGCGACAGAGTCATCACCCACTTCGGTGCGATCATCACCGGCAAACGCTCGGTCAGGTAGCGGATCATTTCGAACGAAACGCTCCCTGAGCCCACGATGATCGCTGCTCGAAACTCGGTCAGCGGCGGTCCGAACTCGCGCAAGGTGGACCCTACTTCATGGCGGCTGCGCAGATGCGCGGAGAGGTTTGCATCCGGCTCACCAAGACCGCCGAGGTATATCACGCGTCGAACTCCGGCCGACTTTGCCGCACTCGCGAACGTGCGCGCGGCATCGCGATCGCGTTGTGCGAACGAACCCTCCTTGGAACCCATTGAGTGGATGAGGTAGTACGCGACGTCCACGTCCGCAAACGCGGCTGCGAGCGACACATCGTCTAACGCATCGCCGGCGACGACTTCTACGCCTTCGAACCGTCCGTCAAGCTTCTTTGGATCGCGTGACATGCAACGGATGCGATGTCCGAGAGCGGTGAGCGCGGGTACGAGCCGACCCCCGATGTAGCCGGTCGCCCCGGTGACCAATATTCGCACCGAGTGCACTTCGGCATCGGTACGCCGGTATCCGGGGCCGCCTCCAAAACTATCCGACTAGAGTCGCGTCGTCAGCCCGATGACAAAGCCGTTGAGAGCCGAGTGCTGCGTGAGGTAGTATTTGACCTCAAATGCCGAGGACGAGCCCAGGCCTATCTGACCGAAGGCGTCCGCCACGAATCCGCTGCCCGGCCGGCTGATACCCGAACCGCCGTTGTTCCCTCCACTGATGTTGACGAAATCATAGCCGAGGCCGCCGCCGAGGCGCACGAGGTGGCCGACGCCGGCGTCTTGCTCCAACGTGATTGGGATCTGCGTGATCGATTCGGAACCCGGCGTGAAGATGGGCGCCATCGGCCCAAGCGACACCGGTTGGCCGCCCGGCGTCGAAACGGCCTCGCGGCTGGAGATGAAGCCCGCGTCGATGCGATACCCGCCGGACAGAAGATTCGGTTCGATTGCGAACTCGATCGCCACGTTGCCTTGTTGCTTGACGCTCACGCCGGGCGGCGTAGCGACGGACTCGATCGACGATCCGGCGGATGCGGGCACGTACGCGCCGATGCCGACGCTGAGCGGCAATGTCGCTCCGGCGGCGAGTGCTGCAGACGGAGAGGCGACGGCGGCGGCGACGAACGCGCAAAGAGTCGCGCGTGCACTGCGGCAAAGAATTTTCATCGATACATCCTTCTTGGTCACGCCGGCCGCTTCGGCGAGCCGGCTGGATATCCCGCGGCGCTTACGCCGCGGAGACTTCGGTTATCGAACAGCCGACCGCGCTCGGATCGCGGCAGATGTCGACGCCGGACACCGGCAACGCACGGGTTACGGCATCGGCGAGTTCGGCGCTGCGAACGAGCACCGCCACCCGCGTGTTCCCACGCATGCGGCGGATCCGACCGATGGCCGTGACGAGCGCCGCGATGCCATGATCGTCGGCCGAGTCCACAGCGTCTAAGTCGATGAGCAGATTCGGGCAGCCGTCATGCGCGGCGCGCATGACCTCATCGAGCACGGCGGGTGCGGCGACGTGGTCGAGGTGCTGCTCGATCTTCAATCTGCGCCAGCCGCCTCGTATCGGCGACGTGTGTACGATCATGACGTGGACTCCCTTCGACTATCGTAACGCCGTATTCCTAACCGGCGATTCCCACGCAAGCGATTCTTATCGCACTCTCATTCAGATGAGCGAAAGCGGGTTCGCTCCTCCGGGCGCGCGAATGTCATATTTTATGGAGATTATATGCAAGATCGGCGACCGGCTCTATCACCGCGTCGGCAGCGATTGTCACCGCAAACTCGAACAAGACGGGACGGGCCCGTTGCTTAACCTGACCGCCGCTCAAGCACACGAGGTCGGCATGGAACCGTGCGGCGTCTGTCTTGCGGACCTAGACGTCAATCACTAAACGGCGCAAGCGCGGCGCGGAGCGCATCGGGCAGCGGCATCGCGCGGAACGTCGCGCGGCTGACGCATGCGAGCACAATCTCACAGTCCGCAACGCGCACGCCGTCCTGCTTCTCCACCTCGAAACCCAAGGTCATCGAACGCGCGCCTAGGCGCTTGAACCACGCGGAAATTCGAAGCACGTCGTCGAGCCGCGCCGGCGCGCGAAATTCGCACGAGTAACGCACCCTCGGCAGCCAGCAATCGAAACTGTTGTACAGATCGCCGAGCGACATCCCGGCGGCGCGGAACAATTCGCTTTCCGCGATCTCGAAGAACCTGACATACGCGCCGTAGAAGATCACTCCGGCGGCGTCGATGTCGCTCCAGCGCACGCGATCCTCGATCGCAAAGCGCTTCATCTCGCTTTGAGCCGGCCTTCCTCCAGGTCGATGAGATCAGTCCAGGTCTGCACATCGCGCCTTCCCGGTGCGATCTCGTCGCGTTGCCGTTCGAAGCGCGCGCGCGAATCTTCGTTTTTCGGCGCCCAGCCGTCGATGTCCGCGTTGAGCGCATCGAGCACGGCGCCGGTAGGCATGTGGCCTGTGCGCGAAAGCCATGAGACGACTCGCGCGTCGTCGTCCTCTGTCTCGGCGACGACGGCGAAGAACTCCTCGCCGTCCGTGCGGAGCGCTTCGAAGAGGCGGCGATCCATCGAGCAGTCGAATATATACGGCCCGAGCGAGCCGGCCTGTTTTGCGCGCGCCTTGTCGATCGTGCGCGCGAGCATGTTCAATCCCGCGAGCCTCTCGCGCGGGCCGCGCGGGAACTCCTTGGTAAGATCCATGTCTGTGACTTATATGCTCGCCGCTCGCGCTCCCGCGAGTCTCTCATTTCGTTGACGGCCGTCTCAAGGAACAGGCCCGCGCCGGGCAAAAGGCACCGCGCGTGATCGCTGAGACGTCGCTCAAGCTCTGTTGTCCGAAGTGCCGCGCACCCGGCCTTTCCAAGACCGAGTATCGCTATCCGGTGCTCGGCTACAGCGAGCACGAACTTCAATGCATCGTGTGCGGACTGAACCTCTGGCCGCACCCAACAGAGTCGCCGAATCAGACCTATTACCGGTGGCTCATGGACCGGGCGATCGACTGGTAGCGCCTTTGCGCTATGATCCTGTGCTCTGATGATGGTCCAGTCCGCGTCTCCAGAATAGGTACGCGGCACCGAACCATACTGCTCCTACCACCGGCGTCAACCAGCCGAGCAGCGGATTGAGCGCGTACGTGGCCTCGGCGGTCTTGTGCAAGAGCGCCGTCGCCGGGAAATAGTTCATGAATGCGAACGGGAAGACATAGCCCAAAACGATGCGTACGCTGCGCGTATAAATCGAGAGCGGATAGCGCGTGAAATCGTTTTCGAGCGACATCACGACCCAACGCAGCGCGTCGAGCCGAATGAACCAGAACGCGAGCGTCGCCACCACCAGCTGAACGGCGAAGTCGATGAACGCGCCGCCGATCATCGCGGCGAACAGCAACCCGACGGTCGCGATCGACCATTGCAGGTGCACGACGGCTTGGGCTATCGCGAAGAAGACGAGCGCGAGCGCTAGCTCGTCTGGCCAGATCTGCCCCGGCGCGGACAGCACTTGGAAAAGCGGGTTGAGCGGTCGCACGAGGTAGCGATCGAACGTGCCCTCGCGTATCAGCTCCGGCACGTTGCCGACCGTGAAGAACAGCGTGTTGTTCAGCGTATGCCCGAGCATGAACAGTGTGTAGAGGAAGAACACTTCCTGATACGTCCAGCCCATCATGGAGGGAAAGCGCGTCATCGTCACCCAGATCGCGCCGATCGCGACGCCGTGGTAGACGAAGCTGAACAAGAGCCAGATGAAGAAGTTCCCCTTGTATTCGATGAGCGTCAGGAAGTTGAGGCGCCAGAACTCTCGATACGCGCGCCAGTAGTCGCCGGCGGTTGCTGCGCGGCTAGCCACCCTGCACCACCACGCGACGCTCGCCGATGCGCCAGAGCAGCGTCGCGAACGCGCCGAAGACGGCGACCCAGATAACCTGCATCGCGAGATGCTGCATGATCGCCGGCCCGGAGATGAGCCCGATGTACATCGAGATCGGATCGTTGTAGAGTCCGGCGAACGGCAACGCGAGCACGATGCGCTGCAGCGGGCCTTGCGGGAAGAGCGTCAGGGGAACGAGCGCGCCTGAAAGCAGCGAGACGATGAACTGCACCATGATCTGGACGCCGAAGATCTCCATGGTCCAAAACGTGATCGTGGCCATGATGAGATCGATGAAATAATTGAGCAAGAATCCGAGGCAGATGCTGACGAGAAAGGCGCCGGCCGCCACAAGGTTCACGGGCGGCTGAATGCGGACGATCAGCAATGATAACAGCAATGCGGGAATGATCTGGACGACCGAAAACAGCGTCTGACCGATGGTGTCGGCGAAGACATAGAGCGGCACGCTGATCGGACGCATCAGATCGATCGCTATCGACCCCTCGCGGATCTTCTCGCGGATGACGTATGCGCCGTCCACGTTGTAGATGAGACCGATGACGAGCGCGAGCGTGACGTAGGTGATCATGCCGGGCAGCGTGATGCCGGCCTGCTGCCCGTTCGTGCGGTAGAGCGCAGTCCAGAGCGTCGCCATGAGAAAGACGCGCAGCAAGATGGAACCGATGCGCGTGAACACCTGGACGCGGTAGACGCTCTCGCGGTTGAACGCGCGTCGCGCAAATTCGACGTAGGCGCCCGCCGCCATCAGTGCGCGCGAGCGCCGAAGCGGACTTTGATCAGCGGGCTCACGTAGCGGCGGACGTCGGCGATCGGCCCGACGCCATACCAGGGCGAACCGCCCATGATATAGATGACGTCGCCGAGCGCCGCGACCGCCATGCCTTGCCGCGGAAACGGCATCCACGGTCCGGTCATCCAACCGCTGCCGTAGCCCGCGGAGATCTCCATAGTCTGCGTTGGCGCCGGTTCCTCGTCGGGAGTTGGCGGCGGGGTGATGCCGCCGATCGCGACGAGCCGGTTCTCGACGATCGTAAGTCCGAAGTTCGCGCGGGCAGTGCGCATATTCGTGGCGCTCGACCATCGATTGCGCTGCGGTTCGTAGTAGTCGGTTGACGAGAGAAATGCGCCTTCGCGCGTCATGCCGCCGAGGACCGCGATCTTCCCTTGGGTCACAGTCGACGCGACGCCGATGCGCGCATTGCCAAGCGCGTTCTGGATGAGGCTCCAACTGTTGTGCGCGATGTCGAAGACCTCGATCGAGGTGTCATCGTTGCCGTGCGATGCGGCGCCGCCGATGAGGTAGAGCTTGCCGTCCATCGCCTGCAGAGTCGCGCCGTGGCGCGGAACGGGCATCGAGCGCAGCTCCGCCCAGCGGTCGTCGACCGGATCGTAGCGCCACGCCTTGTTCGTGACTTTGTTTTCGATGCGGCCGCCGGCGAGATAGATATAGCCGAGGTAACTGGCGGCGGCGGCGTTGTCCACGCTTTCCGGTACTGGCGCCGCTGTCTGCCACGTACCGACATTCGTGGGAATCGGACCGCCTTGAAATTCCGGAATCGGCGTGCTCGTGACCAGAGGCGGCTGAAGAACGAAAGTTGTATCGTGCTGCCGCAAATCGGAACCGAAGCCGCCGATGAGATAGATCCGGCCGTTCAGCACGGCAACGGCCGCGTTCTGGCGCGGCGACGGCAACGTGGGTCCCTCGACCCAGCGGCCGTTGTTGAGATCCGGTCTGAGCACATAGTCGTCGGGCGTCGCCGTGGCCGCGGTCGTCGAAGCCGGCGCTGGTGACGATGCAGGAGCGGCGGTTTGCTCCGGCGCGGCAGACGGCATGGGCGTGGCTGCCGACGACGGCGCTGGGGTTGGATCAGTCGCATAATGCGACGAGCGGGCAAGCGATGTTTGCCCTATGACGAGCGCGCCGAACGCCGCGGCGGCAACCATCGCAAAAATCCGTTGCGTCATGTCACCGCCAGCGTCGGGCTCAAACCCGCCTTCATTACGTCTGCACCACCCTGATAGATCTGCCGGATGATCGTCTCGAGCTCCGGCTCGGCGATCGTGATATCCTTAAGTTCGCATTGCGCTGCGAGGGCGGTGATCAGCTGTTCGGCGCGGACGACATCGCGGTCGAACTCGATCGTCATGCGCGGGCCGTCGCGCGAGACCACTTTCGACCCCGGCATGTCCACGCGGATGTTCGCGCAATCGCTGGTGAGTTCGACGGTGAGCACGCGCTTCCGGCCGAAACGATCGCGAATGCCGTCGATGCTTCCATCGTAGAGCTTCTGACCGTGATCGATCAGCACGATGCGCTCGCACAGTTTTTCAATGTCGTTCAGATCGTGGGTCGTCAAAAGGATCGTCGTGCCGCGATCGCGATTGACGCGCTGGATGAAGCGGCGTATCGCCTCCTTGGCCACGACGTCGAGTCCGATCGTCGGCTCGTCGAGGAAAACGACTTTTGGTTCGTGCAGCATCGCGGCGGCGAAGTCGCCCCGCATGCGCTGCCCAAGGCTCAGCTGACGGACGGGCGTGCGGATGAACTCGTCCAGGCCGAGTATCTCCGTGAACTCGGCCAGATTTCGATCGTAGACGGATTCCGGCACACCGTATATCGCGCGCAGCAGCCGGAACGATTCGATGAGCGGCAGGTCCCAATACAGTTGCGTGCGTTGACCGAAGACGACGCCGATCTGCCGGCCATTCCCTTGGCGGTCTTTCCAAGGCACGATGCCGTTCACCGTGCATGTGCCGCTCGAGGGCACGAGAATGCCGGTCAGCATCTTGATGGTGGTGGACTTGCCGGCACCGTTCGGACCGATGTAGCCGATGATCTCACCCTCGGCGACGTCGAACGATACGTCGGAGACCGCGACCTTGGTCTCATAATCGCGCGAGAAGAGATTGGCAAGCGCGGCCCACGCGCCGTCTTTGCGGCGCAAGGTCTTGAATTGTTTGGTCAGGTGCTCCGCGCGGATGATCATCGTGGGCCGCTCGTTCGACGCACCCGGCGCCCGCGCATTTTCACTCATCTGGTTTAAGCTAGGGCCGCAACCACCCGCAAGCGCTGCGATCGTCGCCTGTCTGATAGATGCCGCGGCCGCCTGCTACGAGATGAAACGAATCGATAAGGGATACCGGAACGGCTTTCCGCCGGCCGCCGTCACGGCGCCGACGATGACGCAGACCGTCCAACTCAGCCACAAGAGCATCCCCAGCGCGATAACCCAGTAGAGAGAGACCGGGAGAACCGCGATGTTAGCCGAGTGAACTCCGGCTTCTATGACGACGCCAAGGCCGACCGCGAAGTAGAGAACGCCGTAGCAGAACGTGCTCAGTTGAAAATTGACGGCTTCTTTGCCGTGCTCGTTGACGAAAGCCGATTCGTCGCGTTTGACGAGCCAGATGACGAGCGGTCCGACGAGGCTGCCGAATGGGATCAGATGCCCGGTCAGCGCGGCGAGATGCGCGACGACGGCCCACGTCCGGTCTTGAGAAGCTATGCCTGAGTCCACGATCTCGATGTAACCGCCTATCGCATCGAGCGTTCTCGACACGACGCAAAACCCCTTATGGATCTGCCGGCATCGAGAGCTTGACCGTATCGCGCGAGAACAGCAGGTCGAGGGTCCAGTCGATCGCCACGCGGATCTTGCGTTCGAGCGTGGGTATGCGTGAAAGATAGTACGTTCGCCAGAGCCACCACGCCGGAAAGCCCGAGATCTTGAATCCGCCGACCATCGCGACCGCTTTGTGTTCGCCGAGATTTGCCATCTGGCCGATCATCGTGAAGGCGAACGGCTTGCGTTGTTCGCCGTCCGCCAGGGCGATCATATTGTCTGCGACCTGCTGCCCCTCGCGCAAAGCATGCTGCGCCGTCGGCGGATACGGTTTTGCGCCGGGCGCCGACGCGACTTCGGCGCAATCGCCGATCGCCCACACCCCGGGATAACCGGACACGGCAAGATTCTCGTCCACGGGGATCCGCCCACGCGAATTGGTGCATGGCAACGCCGCTATCACCGGATTCGGCCCGACTCCGCCGGCCCAGACGAACATGCGCGTAGCAATGCGCGTGCCGTCGGCGAGATCGATTCCCTCCGCATCGGCACTCCGTACGCGCGCGTCCATCCGCACTTCCATGCCGCGCTTGACGAGCGTGGCTTGCGTAAACGCTGCGAGCTGCTCGCTCAACTCGGGCAGCACGCGCGACTGCGCGTCGAGGAGGACGGTGCGGATATCCGCTGCGGTGAAATTTCGGTAGAGCTTCGCCGCGCGCCGGACGAAGATATCAAGTTCCGCCGCGGTCTCGACGCCCGCAAAGCCAGCGCCGGCGACGACGAAGGTCAGCAGCTGCCCGCGCAGCCCGGCGTTTTCTTCGAGCTCCGCTTGCTCGAGCATGTCGAGAGCGTGGTTGCGGATGCGAATGGCGTCGGTCAGTGTCTTGACCGGCAGCGCATGTTCGGCCACGCCGGGCAGAGCGAAATAATTGGTGACGCCGCCGACCGCGATCAGCAATTGGTCGTAGCCCAACTGGTGGCGGTGGCCCTCGGCATGGCTGATCGTCACTGTGCGAGTGGCGAGGTCGATCGTCTCGATCTCTGCTTGCAGCAGTTTGATGCGCGGACAGATCCTGCGGATCGTCTGCACGATGTGCCGCGTGTCGACCGAACTTGTGGCGACTTGCGGCAGCATCGGGGTGAAGAGAAAGTAGTTGTCGCGGCTGACGAGCGTCACGTCGAGATCGGACCGATGATTGAGGCGCGACTGTAGCCGCATCGCCGCGTAGACGCCGCCGAAGCCACCGCCGAGAATCAGGATTCTTTGCACGCTTGCCTCAAGGCAGGCGCGGCGCAATCGCCGCCCAAACTCTTGTTTATGATGATACGCGTGCGCCCCGCTGCTCTGGTGCTGATCGTTGCTACTTTGGTCGCCGGTTCTTCCGCTACTTGCCTGCGCGCTGCCGGCGGAACGATCTTGCCGAACGGTTGGACCATCACCCCCGCGGGCGCGGTCACGCCGCTCGGCACGCTGCCGCTGCGCGTCGTCGAGGATCCGAGCGGACGCTGGGTCGCTGTTTCAAACGCGGGCTACGGAGTGCAGACGGTCACCATCGTCAACGAAAAATCCGGAATGGTCGCCGACACATCGCCCATCGCAAAGACCTTCTATGGCCTTGCGTTCTCGCCCGACGGCAAGACGCTGTACGCTTCGACCGCCGCGGACGGCGGCATTCAGCGATTCGCTTTTGACGCGAGCGAAGGAACGCTCAAGGATCTTGGGATGTGGACGATCGGCACCGGGCCGCAGTGGATCGCCGGGCTCGCCGTCTCACCGGACGGCAAGATCGTCTACGCCGCGTCGAACGGCACGGATGAACTCGTTGCCGTGGACAGCGCGAGCGGCGCCAAACTTTGGGCGGCGAAGGTCGGTGTTCAGCCCTATGCGGTCGCCGTCTCTCCCAACGGCCAGTTCGCGTACGTCAGCGATTGGACGGGCTCTGCGGTAGATGTGGTGAATGCCGCGTCCGGCGAAAATATCGCTCGGGTCGCGGTCGGCGCGCACCCGAACGCATTGCTTGTGACTCCCGGCGGCGCCACGCTGTACGTCGCGTGCGCGAACGAGAACACGGTCTATTCGATCGACACGGCGACGAACACGGTGCGAGACAAAATCGACGTCGGCCTTGCGCCGAATCTACCCGAAGGCTCTACGCCGGATGGGCTTGCTTTTTCGCCGAACGGTAAGACGCTGTTCGTCGCAGACGCAGGCGTGAATGCGATCGTTGCGATTGACCTTACGACCCACAACCTCAAAGGCGCCGTGCCGGTGGGTTGGTATCCGACCGACATCCTTGTTTCTCGCGACGGCTCGCAATTGATCGCGCTCGACGGCCACGGCGTTGCAGGCCACGCGAATCCGCAATTTCCTCATCCCGACGCGTGGTCGAAAGCAAAGCAGGGAACCGATCCCAGACAATACTACGTCGCGGAGCTCGCCACGGGCGACCTCCAGCGAGTGCCGATGCCGATGGACTCGACGCTCCAATCCGGCTTGCAGACGGCTCTCGAGAACAGAAACCTTGTGAATCGCACCGCCGTTGTCGACAGCCCGAATCTCCCTGCGGCTATGACTGGGCAGTTGCGGCACGTCATCTACGTGATCAAGGAAAATCGCACGTACGATGAAGTGCTCGGCGATGACCCGCGCGGCAACGGCGATGCCTCGCTTGCGATCTTCGGCCGGAATGTCACGCCGAACATCCACAGGCTCGCGAACACATTTGTGCTGCTCGACAACTTCGATGTGGACGCCGAAGTCTCGGCCGACGGCCACAATTGGTCGACGGCCGCATACTCCACGGACTACGTCGACAAGCTCTGGCCGTCGAATTACTCCGACCGCGGCCGCGACTACGATTTCGAAGGCAGCGCCGCGTCGCGCCCTTCTGCCGGATATCTCTGGGATGATGCGATCGCCAAGGGCCTGTCGGTTCGGGATTACGGCGAGTACACCGATTTCGCGACGAAGGCAGGCCAGCCCGAGAAGCCGGTGGTCGATTCGCTTCTCGGCCGGCTCGATACGCATTATCGCGGTTTCGATCTTCACGTGACCGACCAATCGCGTATGGATGAATGGCTGCGCGAGTTCAGCGGCTTTGTCAAGAACGGCAACATGCCCGTGTTAGAGATCGTGCGGCTTCCCGACGATCACACATCGGCGACGCGGCCCGGCATGCCCACGCCGTTTGCGATGGTCGCCGACAACGACTACGCTCTCGGCCGCATGATCGAGGCATTGAGTCACAGCCGTTATTGGAAAGATACGATCGTATTCGTCGTGGAGGATGACGCGCAGGCTGGGCCGGACCACGTGAGCGATCATCGGGCCGAAGCGCTTATCGTCGGATCCTTGATCAAGAGATCGTTCGTCGACAGCACGCATTACACGACGAGCGGGATGATCGCTACGATCGAGATGCTCCTGCATCTCCAGCCGATGAGCCAGTTCGACGCCGTGGCCACGACTATGAAAAAGGATCTTGCGGCAGCGCCGGATCTCACGCCGTGGACGGCAAGCCCGCCGATCGTGAAGCTCAACGCCGTGAACCCGCTCACTGCCACCGACGCGAAAGCTTCGCTGAGGTTGAATCTCGACGATGCCGACCGCGCAGACACGGCGGCGTTCAATCGGATCCTGATGGATTACGCGAAGGCGGCGAGAAGGTCAGGCGGACCATAAAGGTCCGCCCCACACGGCGGACCATAAAGGTCCGCCCCACACGGCGACCATAAAGGTCCGCCCCACACGGCGGACCATAAAGGTCCGCCCCACACGGCGGACCATAAAGGTCCGCCCAACAGATTATGCGCGGGTGAGGATTTCGTCGATGATCTTCAAGAGGTCATCGGGTTCGAAGGGCTTCATGATGAATCCGTTGCCGAGGCGAGCCATTTCCGCGCGCTGCAGCGCATCCGCATTGCGAGCCGTCACGAAGATCACCGGCACGTCGCGCGTAGCGGCGTCAGATCGGAGCGCGCGGCAAAAATCGAGACCGTCGATATTCGGCATGAGCAGATCGGTCAGCACGATCTCCGGCGGGCGCTCACGCGCAAGCGCCAACGCGTGGCGACCGTCGGCTGCTTCCGCAACTTCGTATCCGGAGAATTCCAAGAACTGCCGGACGACAGAGCGCAGAACCGGCTCGTCGTCGACCAACAGGACGCGCCTCACGCGGTCTTCGTCGGCTGGGCCAGCTCGCCGTTGACAGCACGTGCGTCAACGGCGGGAAATTCGATCGATACGGTCGTGCCTTTGCCGACTTCGCTCGACACGGCGATGCGGCCGTGCATCTGCTCCACCAAGCGCGCGACGATCGCAAGCCCCAAGCCGGTGCCGCGGATGGCCGTTCCCGGCCTGTCTACTCTATAGAAGCGATCGAATATATGCGGAAGGTCCGCTTCCGGTATACCGGCGCCCGTGTCGGTGACAGCGAGGCGCACGCCGCTCGCGGATCGCTCGACGGAGACTTGCACGCTTCCGTCGCGCGGCGTGAACTTGCGCGCGTTGCTGATGAGGTTGACCACGATGCGACGCACGCCGACTTCGTCGCCGCGCATGATGGCCGGCCGACTCGATAGACGAAGGTCGATCGGCGGTCCGTCGGGGTCGTCAAGGTGACGGAAACTCTCGACTTCGGATCGAGCGACAAGGCCGACATCCACGTCGGCCTCAGGCCGATGCGCTTGCGCGGCGTCGATCTGACCTACCTCGAGCAGGTCGTCGACGAGATCGCTCAAGCGCTTTGTCTCCCGATCGAAGAGACTGATGAGATTTCTGTCGTCCTCGGCGAGCGCGTACCGCGGCGCGATCTTGGAGACGAGCAAGGCGCAGAGCGTGCGCAACGTCGTGGCGGGCGTGCGCAATTCATGGCTGGCTGTGCCGATGAAATCCGCGCGGACGCGCATCTGCCGCTCGAGATCTTCCTTCGCCGTCACGAGCTGGTCCACGAGCGCACGCCGGTCCGTGATGTCGCGCGACACCCCGATGAGGCCCACCATCCTGCCGTCTTGGTCACGCTGCGCGGTATATGCGATCCCCGCCCAGTACCTGCTGCCGTCCGTGCGCGTACGCGCCGTCTCGACGTACACGTAGCCGAGCTTGGCGACGGTCGAGCGTATCTCGTCGAGCGCGTTGCGCGACAGCGCGAGCGGCGCGAGATCCACGACGGCCTTATCGACGAGGTCGCGCGCGCCGCAACGCAATTCTTTGCCCAGCGCGGCGTTCGCATAGCGCACGATCCCATCCATGTCCACGAGCATGACGCCTTCGCTGACCGATTCGACGACGGCGGCGAGCCGGCGCGTCTGAGCGACGGTCGTCTGCAGCTGCCTGGTCCGCGCGGCTACTCGCTCTTCGAGGCCTTCGTTGAGCACGCGAACGCGGCGGTTGATCTGACCGACGATCTCTATCGGCCACGCCAAGAGCAGCCAGAGCGCGATCGCGCCGATGATGAACCAGCCCACTTGCGCCGGGCCTATCGGCTCCGCCGGTTCGACGAGCACGCGCCACTGACGGTCGGCAAACGTTATCGGAAAGCCCTGCGCCGACCGGTCGGGAGTCCAGCCGCTTGGCGGCCAGCTCGTGTCGAGGCGACCGGTGCTGTCGTCCAGGGTGAACTTCGCGGGCGGAACGACGGCTCGCAGATCGTTGATGATCAGCGAGCGGATGTCGATTCTTCCGACGATCTCGCCGTTCGGCTCCCGCTTCGTGATGATCGGCGACGCGGCGAAGACCCAGAGCGGACTTTCGTTTTCGCCGCGCCGGCGCGGCGGCCGAAGCACGTCGGAGGCCGTTGTCGAATGCGTGAGGTCCGCGCGTTCCAGGACGATGTTCACCGCCGTGACCATTTCAAATGACACGTCGAGCGGTCGCGCAGCTGGATGGGTGAGATCGGTCGGACCGTTTCGCGTTATCTGGATGACGTGCGTGCCGTCGGCGTTGAAGTAGTCGACGGACTGCAGCGACGGGTCGCGCGCGAGCGCTTCGCGCGCTGCCGCCGCGAACGTGTCGCGGCGATAGCCGTTCGACGAGACCGCAGCGGCGAGCGCTTCGATTCCGTTGAGCGTGCCTTCGATGCGTGCCGACTCGCGCTGCGCCGCGCGCGTGCCGATCGCGCGCACCGCGTTGGACGCCGCGGTGTCGAGATACGCGTCGTAGAACTTGTAGAGGAAGATCGCGGAGACGGCAAGGACGATCGCGGCCAACAGCTGCGCGATGCGGACGCTCACCGCGCGATCTCCCACCGCTGTCGTCCCTAGTGCGGCGTTGTCGAGGTCATGGCGTCTACTTTTGTGTAGCCCGCCGGGATGTCGAAGAAGGACGCATCATATGGGATCGTCTTGACCGAGGTGACCTGCTCAGTCGTCGTCATGGTCATCGGTCCCATCGGGATGCTGATGACGGTTTTCAGCGGGATGCGGCCCTGTGTGCCGCGCACGTTGCTCGCCTGCACCATCATGTTCTGCATGCACGGGTTTGCCGCGTGGCCGGACGGCGCTGCCGACGGCAGCTTCATCGGGCACGACATCTTGATGGGCGAAGGCGCGTACCAGACGTCCATCGACATGCTGAACGACGCGCTCGGACAGTCGCCCGTGCCGGTCGACGTCATCGTCATCGTGTCGACGGCGTGGTGGGCCGTCATTCCAGCGATCGTCTGAGTCTGGTCGTCGGGCTTCTCATCGAACGAAAACGTCATGCTGCCGCTGCCGTTGATCTTGGGCGCCGGACTGCCGGACTTGGCTTGGGCGGCCTTCATCGCTGCGGACATCTCGTTCATCATATCGTCGAAATTGAGGACGGAGTAGGTCTTCGCGTTGTCGTCGATATTGACGACGCGTTTGAGATCGCACTGGACGATGACCGTGTTCCCCTTGCCGTCGTCGTGACGTGTGCGCTCTGCCGAGATCGTCGTCGTCGAGGTCGACGACGCGTTCTTGCCGGCTCCGAACATTTTCAGAATACCGGGCATCTGGACGGTAGAATTGGTGACGTATTGCAGCGCGTCGCTGCTGCCGAGGGCGCGCGGCGCGTTCGCTCCGAGTGCGATCGCGACGATACCGGCGGCGACGAATGCCAATTGAACCCGAGAAAATCGGATCACAACACAGCTCCTGTCAAAGCGCAGTCTGTCGTTGGATGATGTTTTGCCTCGATGCCTTCTTCATCCTGGGACGTCTGGGGGCCGTCCGCACTATTCCAAGCATTCCGGCGGGAGGCCGCACGTCGTCGCCGAATTATGGCAAGTATGTCAATTCGTCCGCAAACCAAGCCGCACCAGCCAGTGATGCTTCGGTTCGAAGAGGGCGTTGCTCCGGAGCGCGGTGGTCCGCCGCTCGGACCCTGGCAGGCATGGCTGCCGATGCCGCTCGCAATCGAAGGAACGTTTCCCAAACCGATCATCGCTCAGGGTCTTGCTGCGTATCAGCGCGGCAAAGTCCGATCGTTGAATCTTCGCCGTGTCGATCTCGTCGCGACCGTCGCCGATACTGAGACGCACACCACCACATTGACGCGCGACACGTCGCGTCCGCCGCTCGGCCTTCGCTGCAACTGCACGTGCAGGTACGGATACGACTGCAAGCACGCCGTTGCTGCGCTGTACATGCTTATCGAACTCGCATCGCAGACTCCCGAGCCGCCGCCCGACGGCACGAACGGCAGCGGCGCTGTCTTGAACGGACACGCTGGGACCGATCAGGCGAAGGCGAGTGCCACGAACGGCCACTCCACCGCGACGGTGGAACCGGGTCGCGCTTCGGCAGCCGCCACCAACGGCCACTCGGGCCCGGCAGCGCCACCCGCGTTGCGCGATCTGCTCGACATGCTCGCTCCGCATCACGAGGCGGTCGTTCCGCGGCGCAGGCTCTGGGTGGTCTTCGGATTCGACGATCGTCTCGGAGTGTTCCACGCTCAGCTGCGGCTCGACGCTCCGAAGCTGCACGGCGTCGCGCGCACGCACGCCGAACTGCAGCAGTTGTATCGGACCACGCGGCAGGCGAATCTCGGGGGCGAGGAATGGGATCGCCACGATGCCGCGCTGCTTTCAGACTCCACGCTCGGCGCGATGTTCGGCACGCCCGCCGACTATGCGCTTGCGCGCGCGACATCCGAGCATACGCAGCGCCTCAGCAGCAACTTCGCGCAGCTCTTGCTGCGCCTCATCGCTCATCCGCGTGTCCGCTTCGACGATCATCTCGCCGCATCGCCGGATCAGATGCCGGCGGTGAAGATCGTCCTCGCGCCGCTGCGCTTGCGTCTCTCGGGCTCGCGCGACGAGAAAGGCGACCTGCACCTCACCGGCACTTTCTTGCGGCCGGACGAATCGCCGGTCGACGTGGCCATGGTACGATCGGTCGATGGCACGCCGGCGTGGCTGTTCGACGGCGCCACCTTCCATCTGCACAACGGCAGCTTCAGCCTGAGAATTCTCGAGCGCTTGAAATCATCGCCCGTCATCGCTCTCACGCCGCCCGAAGTGCCGCAATTCCTGGAACGCGCGCACGAACTGCTCGACACGCCCACGGCAGCGTCGCTCATGCTCATGCCCGCCGACATGCGCCGGCAGGTTCTGCTCACACTACGCTGGCAAGGCGACGGCATCACCGCCTGTGCTGCCATCGAAGACGCCGCAAGCGGCGCCAATTGGCGCGTCACGCCGAGTGAATTTTCCACGCTCCTGCGCGTTGACACGGGCGTGCCCGGTAGCGTGCCGCGCTACGCGCATTGCGACCCGGCCGAGGCGGCTCACGTCCGCGAGCGGTTGGAAGCCGCCGGGCTCGTGCCCTGGCGCGATCTCCTCGAAAGTCCAGACGACGAACAAGCGGCCGACGCTCCGCCTCATTACGACGAAACCGCATGGCGCATCGAACCCACGGACGCAGCGTACGCGTTCGGGACCGAAGTGCTGCCGCAATGGCGCACCGAGTTCCAGCTTGATATGGATGACACGGTCGCGTCGCTCGTCGACGGACCCAAGACGCTCAAAGTTTCGGTTTCGGTCGACACGGCGCGCGAACAGCCCGACGGCAAGCCGAAGGCGAAACGTCCATCCGCCGTATCCACCGGGCCGATCGACTGGTTGGAGATCTCCGTCGAGCTTCTTCTCGAAGGTCAGCAGCTCTCGCCCGACGACCTCAAGGCGCTGTGGCACAGCACGGGAAGATACCATCGCCTCTCCGACGGCAGATTCATCGACCTCTCGTCCTTCGCGTTGCTGCGCGAAGCGACCGGAGGTTTCGGCGGCACGCTCGAGCGCGGCGGAAAAGCGCGCCTCACGGCGGCGCAGATGCTATCGGTGTACGACGACCTCGCAAAGGCGTGCGGCGATACACAGCTCCCCGCGCCGCTTCGCGAACTGCGCGAGGCCGTGCGCGATTTCGCCGGCATCGCCGAAGTAGATCCACCCGCGCATCTCGACAAAGTTCTGCGGCCCTATCAGCGGCGCGGCCTCGATTTTCTCTCGTATCTCGGGCGCTATAAGTTCGGCGGCATTCTCGCCGACGACATGGGGCTCGGCAAAACGCTCCAAGTCCTCACGTATCTCGAGAACCGCCGCGAAGCTCGCGGCAGCGCCCCGAATCTCATCGTCTGTCCGACCTCCGTCACGCACACGTGGCTCAACGAGTCGACGCGCTTCACGCCCGAGCTGAAGGTCGTTCTGCTTTCGGCCGGCTCGGGCCGCGAAGCGATCTACAAGACGGCCGATCAGTACGACGTCTTGGTCACGTCCTATGCGCTCGCGCGGCGCGACGCGCAGATGCTTTCGAATATCGGTTTTCGCGCGGTCGTCCTCGACGAAGCGCAGCAGATCAAGAACCCGCAAGCCAAGATCTCACAGGTCATCAAGTCCATCGAAGCGGAGCAGCGGCTCGCGCTCACGGGCACGCCGATCGAGAATTCGGTGCTCGACCTCTGGTCGATCGTCGATTTCGTCATGCCTGGATTGCTGGGCAACGAAAGTCATTTCCGCTCCGTGTTTGAGACGCCGATCATGCGCGACGGCGATGTCGAAAAGCAGTCGCGGCTCGCAAAACGCGTGCAGCCCTTCATGATCCGGCGCCTGAAGACGCAAGTGGCCGCCGATCTCCCGTCGCGGACCGAGCAGACCATCGAGTGCGAGATGACCGCCGCGCAGAAAAAAGCGTATCGCGAGATCGTGCTGCGCGCGCGGCGCGAGATCTTACGCGAAGTCGACGAACACGGCATCGGACGCGCGCAGCTCTCGATCCTCGCCGCGCTCACAAAGCTGCGCCAGATCTGCTGTCACCCAGGCCTCGTCGGCGATCATTGGCGCGAGGACCCGGATGCGTCCGGCAAGTTCGCGGCATTCCTGGAGCTCATCGATTCGATCGTGGAGTCGGGGCATCGCGTGCTGGTCTTCTCGTCGTTCACGGAGATGCTCGGGCTCATGCGCGAAGCACTGGATGCGCGATCGCTCAAGTACTCATATCTCGACGGCGCCACGAAGAACCGACCGAAAGTGCTTGAGGATTTCAAACGCGAGGATGGGCCGCCCGTATTTCTCATGAGTCTCAAGGCGGGCGGCGTCGGCCTAACGGTCACCGAAGCGGACTACGTCATCCTGTACGATCCGTGGTGGAACCCCGCGATCGAGCGCCAAGCCATCGACCGCACGCATCGCATCGGCCAAACAAAGCCGGTCACCGCGTATCGGCTCGTGACCCTCGGCTCGGTCGAGGAGAAGATCCAATCGCTGCAAGCGCGCAAACAAGCGCTGGCCGATTCCGTGATCGCAACCGATGCGGCCTTTGCCAAGAGCCTCACGCGCGCGGATCTCGACGACTTGTTCGCGCCGATCGGTGACTAGCGAGACGTGGTAAAGACCGGCGAAGTTCTGCGCACCGCTCGAGTTCGGCTGCGCTTCATAGAAAAGCGCGATCTCGACGACATCCTCGCCATTTATTCGGATCCGCTCTGCATGCGGTACTATAAGGCGCTGCGGACGCGCGAGCGGATGCAAGAGTGGTTCGATTTCGTATTCGCCGCTTATGAGGCCAACGGCTACGGGTTGTTCGCCGTCGAACGATTGAGCGACGGGGTCTTCCTTGGGATCTGCGGCTTTCTGCAACAAGATGTCGACGGCGACGCGCTCGTCGAGATCGGCTATCTTTTCAAGAGCATGCACTGGCACCGCGGCTATGCGTCCGAAAGCGCGATCGCGTGTCGCGACTACGGCTTCAACGTGCTCAAACAGCCGAAGCTCATCTCGCTCATCCGGCCCGAGAACGCGCCTTCGCGCGCGGTCTCAACGCGCGTCGGTATGACCGTGGAACGCACGACGCAGCGGGTCGGCTGGACGCACCTCGTGTATTCGATCAACGCTCCCAGCGGTGGATGATCTTGAATTCCGTGCTCTGCTCGAGCGCGGCATGGACGCGATCGCTCGATGGGAGTCCGGCTGGGCTGCGTTCGATCGTTCAGGCGCCGGCGATGTGCCATTCGAGCGTGCGGCCGCGGCGATCGACGAGCTAGGGACTCGACTGCGCGACAACTATCCGTACTTCCACCCCGCATACGCTGGGCAGATGATCAAACCGCCGCATCCCGTCGCGCTTGCGGCATACGCGATGGCGGCGAGGATCAACCCCAACAATCACGCGCTCGACGGCGGGCGCGCCACTGCAGCGCTCGAACGTGAAGCGGTTGCGCAGATCGCGTCGATGTTCGATTATCCCGTCGACTGCCTCGGCCATCTCACAAGTTCCGGCACGATCGCCAATCTTGAGGCGCTCTGGATCGCGTCGCGCTTGCGCCCGGGCGGCGCCGTCGCATTCTCTGAAGAGGCGCACTACACGCACGGACGCATGTGCGCGGTGCTCGGTCTTCCGACGATCGTCGTGCCCGTCGACGCGCGCGGTCGCATGGACGTCGCGCGGCTCGTCTCTAATCCGGATGCCGATCAGATCGGTACGGTCGTCGCGACGATGGGCACGACCGCTTCGGGCGCTGTGGACCCGCTTCACGAGATCGTGGACGTCGCGGCGAAGCGCGGCTGGCGGGTGCACGCCGACGGGGCGTACGGCGGATTCTTCCGGATCATCGCCTCTGCCGCCGAGGCGCGCATGGATGCTGCCCCATGGCTCGCGCTCGCGGCCGCCGATTCCATCGTCGTCGATCCGCACAAACACGGATTGCAGCCGTACGGCTGCGGCTGCGTGCTCTTCCGCGATGCCGCGGTCGGCGCGTTCTACAAACACGACTCGCCGTATACATACTTCACATCCAAGGAGCTCCATCTCGGCGAGATCAGCCTCGAGTGTTCGCGCGCCGGCGCGAGCGCCGCCGCATTGTGGACGACGCTGCGCTGCCTGCCGCTGACGGAAGACGGACTCGGCCGCGCGCTGTTGGCGAGCAGAGCGGCGGCGCTCGCGGCGTTCGATCGCGCGTGCGCGCTGCCGGCGTTGACGCCGGTCGTCGAACCGGCGCTCGACATTTTCACCGTTGCACCGCTTGCCCGCGGCGCTCGCGACCGCGCGTCGGCCGTTTCAACGCGAACGCAGGCCGCGTTCGACGCGTTAGCCGCCGACGATTCCGATCCGCTGTATGTGGCGATCTGGCGGCTCCCCCGCAGTCTTGGCACAAGGGCGCTGCCGGACGTCGTATGGGATAGCGAGGAGTGCGCGGTGCTGCGCAGCGTGCTCATGAAGCCCGAACACCGTGAGCGCGCGGCCTCGATCGTGGACCGTATGGCAGCCGCCGCGGTGTGACGCTCGTCGCACGCCGAAGGGCCGCGTCACGGCGCGCCGCGTTGCGCGTCTAACCACTGAGAGGGAAACCGACCATGCACAATTGCGCCTTTTGCCGATCTGACGCCACACGCTCGAACCTGTTCTTGAACTTCATCTCGGCGGGTCCGCCGCAGTTCAGGATTTGCTCGGCGTGTTATCTCGTCGCGATCCGACACGGCTATTCGGTGGTGTGCGAGGACGGGGCGCCGTTGGGACAAGCGGTGGCTTAGCAAATGTAGGGCGGACCTTTATGGTCCGCCTTTTTGGGCGCCGAAATGTAGGGCGGACCTTTATGGTCCGCCTTTTTGGTTTACCGTTTCTCCATCGGCAGCCACGGCAATCCGACAAGACCCGTGTACTTCACCTGCGGTCTGATCAACCGGTTGTCGTTCATCTGCTCCATGACGTGCGCCGTCCAGCCGGCCATCCGGCTACAGGCGAACGCGCACGTGAAGCTGTCCGGTTCGATGCCCAAGGCGTACAGCGTCGGCGCCGTATAGAACTCGACGTTCGCATACAACCGGCGGCCAGGTTTTTTCTCGTTGAGCACCTGGACGGAGACGTCTTCGAGCTTGCGCGCGATATCGTACCATTGCGGCGTTCCAGCCGCGCGCCCGAGTTCGCTTGCCATCTTCTCGAGCGGTTCAGCGCGCGGATCGCGCACCTTATACTCGCGATGGCCGATGCCCATGATCCGGCCGCCCTTGTCCACGATGGCGCGGACGTATGCTTCGGCCTTATCCGGCGATCCGATGTCGAGGATCATCTTCATGACTTTGCCTGGAGCGCCGCCATGGAGATCACCTTGGAGCGTCGCGACTGCTGCCGTCGCAGCGGCGTACATGTCGGACCACGTGCTCGTCGCCACGCGCGCCGCGAATGTCGATGCGTTGAAGCCGTGATCGGCGAGCAGGACGAGGTAGGTGTCGAATGCGCGTGCCGCAAGTTTGCTCGGGGGTTCGCCGTTCTTCATGTACAGGAAGTTCTCGGCGTGCCCGAGATCGGTTCGCGGCGCGATCGGTTCGAGTCCGTGTCTGATCCGGTCCCATGCGGCCACGCCCGTGGCGGCAACGGCCGTCAGTCGCATCGCCGTGTTCACGTCCGACACGTGCGTGCCGTCCGCACGCACCGGTTCGTGCAGCGCGACCGCCGAAACGATAGTCCGCAGGACGTCCATCGGCCACGCATCGTGCGGCGCACCGCGTAGACCTTGCAGGATGGATTCCGGCAGCGCGCGGCGTGACGCCATCTGGCTGCGAAATTCGCTTAACTCCGCCGCATTCGGCAGGCGGCCGTTCCAGAGCAGATATGACGTCTCTTCGAACGATGCGTGTTGTGCCAGATCGGAGATGTCGTAGCCTCTATAGGTGAGGCGGCCTTCCTCGCCTGCGACGAGGCTTAAAGCTGTTTCCCCGACGACGACGCCTTCCAGACCTGGGTTGACCGTGATCGAGCTGTTCTTGACGTTACACCTTACCTTTCAGCGGCGCACTTCGCCGCAATCCGGAGCCTTCCCGCGACGAGGTACGCGCTTAAGCGGCAGGAGTGCGCGGGACACGCGGAGGCGAGCGTTTGCGCGAATGCGAAACACGTCATCGTGCAAATCCTGGGTGAGCGCCCGGCGACCAAAGAACGCAGCATCCTCTTCCTGTTCTCGGACACCGGCGGCGGTCATCGCGCATCCGCGCTCGCGATAGACGCGGGTTTGCGCGCACTTGCCACGACCCTGAAGATCCGGACTCAACACGTCGATGCGTTTGCGTCGTGCGGTACGTTTCCATTGCGCGAGGGCGTGGCGTCATATGGCTCGATGCTGAAAGTGCAGCCGAGCCCATACCCTGCGATTTTCCATCTCACCAATGGCCGCACGCGCTTTCGCGTGATCGCCGAGTTGGGCAAACCGTTCATCCGCCGCAATTTCCGGCGCATGCTCCAGGAGATCAAGCCGGATCTCGTCGTCTCCGTCCATCCGCTTTTGAACGTCTACGCGCGACAGATGCTCGATGCAGCGGGATCGCGCGCGCCGCTCGTCACGGTGATCACCGATCTCGTCACCATCCATCACAGTTGGACCGCGGCCGGTGCAGCCGATCACTACGTCGTGGGATCGCCTGAAGCGCGCGGCGTCTGCGCCGATCGCGGCATCCCGCTCTCGCGGATCCATGATTTCGGCCTGCCGATCCGCGCGGGATTTTCGCCGGCGCCTGCTGACCGGCATGATGCGAAAGCCGCGCTCGGACTCGATCCCTCTCGCCGCACGTTGCTCGTCATGGCGGGCGGCGAAGGCGGCGGCCGCGTTCCGCGGCTCCTTCAGGGGATCGCGCCGGTGCTGCGCGAGCTCGATCTACAGATCGTCGCGATCGCCGGCAAGAACGTCGGATTGCGGCGCAAACTCGGAGCGCTCGGCGAAACCCTCGGTCGCGACGCGCGCATCTTGGGATTTGTGGAGAACGTCGCGGATTATATGCGCGCCGTCGATGCGCTGTTGACCAAAGCCGGGCCCGGCACGATCGCGGAGGCCGCCGCGTGCGGTCTGCCGGTGATCGTCTGCGATTTTATCTCGGGTCAAGAGGCGGGCAATCTCGACTACGTGATCTCACGGCGCGCCGGTATCGTCGCGATGGATCCGGGTTCGGTCGATTCTGCTCTTCGCCGTCTTTTTGCGTCGGGAAACGAAAGGACGCTGGAAGAAATGCGCGCCAAAGCGCTCGCGAGCGCGCGGCCCGACGCGGCCCAACGTATCGGCGAACTCTTGCTCGAGCTCATGAAGACTTCGGTGGCCGCCGCCGTTCGCGGCGCCTGAAGGGCCGACTGACGTCGGCCCCTTCAGATCCTAGCGCCTTTCCAATCCTAGCGGAGAGCTTTGATGCCGCCGCGGAACGCGAGCGTCGCCGCTCCGACCGCGCCGGCGTCGTTGCCGAGTTTCGCGGAGACGATCTTCGTCTGTCCGCGCGGCGACATCGTCGTGAGCTTGTCCACCATCTGCGTCAACGGTGCGGCAAGAACCCGTTTATCCGCCTGTCCGGCCCCGCCGCCGAGCGCGATGACTTCGGGGTTGACGAACGCGATGATATTTGCGACACCGACCGAGAGATCGTCAAGCCAGCGAGCCCAAGTCGCCACCGCATGCCCATCGCCCGCCAGCATCGCCTCGCGGATCATCTTCGATCCCCATGCCGCCGGATCGCCGGCGAGCAGCACGCTGCGCGGAAATGACGGTGCAAGGGCGAGCGCATGACGAAGCATGCCGGTGCCCGACGCCTGCGCTTCGAAACATCCCGTCTTGCCGCAATTGCAGACAAATCCGTCCGTAGGCCTGATCTGATGGTGGCCGACCTCGCCTGCTGCCATCGAAGCGCCCAGGACGAGCCTTCCTCCGGCGACGATGCCGCCGCCGATGCCCGTTCCTAAGGTTATCAGTACGAAGTCTTTCGTGCCGCGGCCGGATCCATGCTCATATTCGCCGAGCGCGGCGCAGCGCGCGTCGTTGAGGATGTGGACGCGTTGATCGAGCTTCTTGTGCAGGAGCGCGCCGAGCGGAACGTCGTGCCAGCCGAAGTTCGGAGAGTAGCGGATCACGCCGGACTTGCCGTCGATGTTGCCGGGCGAACCGAGCCCGATGCCGACAAGGTTCTTGCCGCGAAGCGCACGACACGCTTTGCCGACGACCTTCGCGATTTCGGCTACCACATACGACGGATCGTGGGCTGTGAGCTCTCTCTTGAACTTGCTCACGATCCGGCCGCGCTCGTCGACGATCGCCGCCATCGTGTGCGAACCGCCGAGATCGATCCCGATAGCGTACTTCATCCGTGCTCCTAGGTTAAGAGTGGCGCTCGCCTGCTTCCTCCTTTATGTGTATCTTCTTGCTTTGTGGGAAGAAGAAAACAGAAAGCGCGACGCACTTCATGACAAAGAGGACATGACAAACGCACTGGCACCACAAACAACGCCGGGCCGAACGGGAATCATGTCGAAATACCAATCAACATTTAAGAGTACAGCGAAGAACATCGCGAAGGCGCGCGCCGATGTACGCAAGCACGCGGCTCAATTGTTCTCAGGACAGGAACTCGCCGACATCGAATCGGCCGTCGGCGAAGCCTTATCCAATTCAGCGGAACACGGCGCCGGCTCGGATGGCGAAATCGAATTACGCTGCTATGTTGAGCGGCGCGAATTCGTCATCGAGGTCAAGGACAGCGGACCTGGGTTCGAGAGTTGGAGCGCGACGGATGCTACTCGGCCATTGGCGAGCGCCGAACGCGGTTACGGTATTTTCATCATGCGCGAGCTCATGGATAGCATTTCGTACAGCGAGAACGGCTCGCGCCTCCGCTTGATGAAGCGGCTACCTCAATAAGTGGTCGACGTTCAATCGTTGGCTTTGTAGTGCGGTTCGCTCGGACCGTGCTCGCGACCGCATTCGTGACAGGCCTTGATAGCTTCTACCGTGGAGTCCTCGAGCGTCAGCTGTGCATCGAGGAGCGCATCCCGAGCTTCTGCGCTGGGCTCTTCGTCGACGACGAGTTCCGCCTTGCCCTTTTGTTCCGCAGCCTTTCGCAGCGCATAAATCGCCTCAATTTTTTTTGTACTCTGTTCGCTCATCGCTTTCGTCCTAGCGTCTGTAATGGTGCCCAGGACAGGACTCGAACCTGCACCGGTGTTACCCGACTAGCCCCTCAAACTAGCGCGTCTACCAATTCCGCCACCTGGGCACACGGAGGAAATTATACCATCTATCGGACGTTGGGGTCCAGCGCGTCGCGCAGGCCGTCACCCATGTAGTTGATCGCAAGGACTGTCGCAAAGATGCAGAGGCCCGGATAGACCGCGGCCCACCACGCGATGGAGATGTTCTCCTGCGCGTTCGCGAGCATGCTTCCCCACGACGCCGTCGGCGGCTGTATACCGAAGCCGAGGAACGAGAGCACCGACTCGAGGATGATGACGTTCGCCACGTCGAGCGTCGCCTGAACGACGATCGGCGCCATCGCGTTCGGCAGAAGATGCCGGAACATGATGCGAAAATGACTGCTGCCGATCGCCCTGGCGGCCTCGCAGAATTCTTTTTCGCGAAGACTCAAGAACGCGCCGCGCACGAGCCGCGCGACCGGCATCCACGACAGGAACCCGATGATCAGCACGATCGACCCGAAGTTGAGCGCGGCTTTCGTCGACTCGGCCGCCACGATCGCGGTGAGCACGAGCAAGAGCGGTAAGAGCGGGATGCACAAGAATGCATCGGTGATGCGCATGAGCACACCGTCGACCCAGCCGCCGAAGTATCCCGCGATCGCGCCGATAAAACTGCCGAGCAGCACCTCGATGATCACGGCGAACAGACCGATCGTCAGTGAGATGCGGCCGCCGAAGAGCAGACGCGCCCACAGGTCGCGGCCCACTTCGTCCGTTCCGAGCCAGTGCCCGGCGACACCGGGAGCAAGCGGTGTTCCCTGCCAGACATTGTCGATCGCAGCCGGGTCGAACCGGGTGAATGCGGGCGCGAAGACGGCGCCGATGATAATGATCAGCAGCACCACCGCGCCGGCGACGGCGAGACGGTGCCGCTTGAATTTGCGCCACGTCAGATGGCGTTCGCGCGCGTAGTCATCGTCTTGCACGGCGACGGCGATGTGCGCGAGGTTAGGAGCGATCTGGCCCGTCTGAACTGCCATATCAGTCGTACTTCACGCGGGGGTCGAGCCAGCCGTATGCAAGATCGGCCAGCAAGTTGAACAGAACGACGAGCACGGAGACGATCATCAGGTAGCCCATCAAGAGCGGGAAGTCTTGCTGCTGCAGTCCGACGATGAAGAGCCGGCCCATGCCCGGCCACGCGAAGATGGTTTCCGTCACGACAGCACCGCTGACCAGACCCGGCAAACTGAGCGCTATGATCGTGACGACTGGCATCAGCCCGTTCTTCATGCCGTGCTTGAAGAGCATCTTGGAGAACGTCAATCCCTTAGCCGCCGCGGTGCGCATATAGTCGGTGTGGAGAACTTCCTGCATCGATGCGCGCGTGAAACGCGACCACGTCGCGATGTTCAGCAATGCGAGCGCCGTCGCCGGCATGATGAGATGCCTCAGATGATCCCAGAAATCGCCGCCGCCGGTCGAGACATTCCCGGCCGAGGGCAGCGAGAAGTCCAGCCTATACCCGAAGGTGTATTTCTCCATCCCGGCCGGCGGAAAATGGATGCCGTTGACCGAGAACAGCATCTGCATCATGATCGCGAGCCAGAACACCGGCATGGACATCCCGAAGAATGCGAACGTCGTGACGAAATAGTCGAAGCCGGAATACGGCTTGATCGCCGCGATGAGGCCGAACGTCATGCCGATCGCGAGTGCGAGGACGAACGAGACGCTCATAAGCTCGAACGTGGCCGGCAGCCGCTCGCTCATGGCCTCCACCACGGTCGTCGAATTCACTTGCGACCAGCCGAGATCGCCGTGCAGCGCCTTACCAAGCCAATCGAAGTACTGCACGTAGAGCGGCCGGTCAAGGCCGAAATTGTGCCTCAGCCGTGCGATATCGGCTGCCGTGATATGCGGGTTCTGCATGTACGCAGCAAGCGGCCCGCCCGGCATCTTGTTCAGAATCAAGAACATCATGATGCTGATGAGCAAGAGCAATGGCAGCGCTTGGAACGTGCGGCGAATCGTGTAATTCAGCATGCGGCTCGTGTCAAAGCTTCGAGGTGCCCCGTCGACGATGCGGCCGCTTTGATTCGTCCGCCCGGGAACGGCGACCTCCGGTCGAGCCCGGGCACCGCCTTTTCAGCGCGGCGGATTGGGGGCCGGTGAGCCCAACAGCATATGGAGGTCCTCTGACACCACCCAGCCATACTGGCCGCGGTATCGACCGCTCAGGAGGCGCACCCCGACCGCATCTGCGACCCCGTTCACAAAACGCGGGTGGACGACGCGATCGCGGCAGGTGAGAACGACGGCGCGTGTGCCCGCGGGCGCGAGCAGTGTATGATGCAAGACGTCGTCGGTGACGAATTTGCCTGACTGGTAATTGATGAGGCGCGCCATCGAATCCCAGACGAACACATCCGGATCGAGCGATTGCGACGTGAGTTCAACGCGCTTGCCGCGCGCGGTCGCGCATGCGAGCGCTGAACTTTGCGCGATCGAGGCGACGACGAATAACGCCGCAAGGCCGAACGCGAACGAACGCAAACCTCGCATCACGCGACCAGTTCGCCGGTACCGCGAAGCATCCCGCTGTGGGCAGCGAATCGAGATGTTAGCGAGCGTTCAGTTGCCGTAGAACATATGGCAAGATGCCATCGTGGCGATAGTACTCGGCTTCATCTGGTGTATCGATCCGAGCGGTCGTTGAAAACTCGATTCGCTCGCCGCTCGCCGCGGTCGCGACGACGCGCAGTTTCGCCCCCGGACGAACTCCATCGCGCAGACCAGAGATTGTGAACTCTTCTTCGCCCGAAAGTCCGAGTGAAGCGGCGGTCTGCCCCTTCTCGTATTCCAGCGGGATGATCCCCATGCCGATGAGATTCGAGCGGTGTATCCGCTCGAACGATTCTGCGATGACCGCGCGGACGCCGAGCAATCGCGGACCTTTCGCGGCCCAGTCGCGCGACGAACCGGCGCCGTATTCTTTTCCCGCGAGCACGATCAGCGGCACGTTTTCCTCAGCGTAGCGCTGTGCCGCATCGAAGATCGTCATCTGCGCGCCGTCCGGCAGATGGCGCGTGACCCCGCCTTCGACTCCCGGCACGAGGCGATTCCGAAGCCGAATGTTGGCGAACGTGCCGCGCGCCATCACTTCGTGATTGCCGCGCCGTGCGCCATATGAATTGAAATCTTTCGGCTCGACGCCGTTCGCGATGAGATATTCGCCCGCCGGCGACTTCTTCGCGATACTGCCGGCCGGTGAGATGTGATCCGTCGTGACGCTGTCGCCGACGAACGCCAGAACGCGCGCACCGCGGATGTCGCCCTGTTGGGCCGGGTCCTTCTTCATGCCGTCGAAGAACGGCGGGCGTTTGATGTACGTCGACGCCGGATCCCACGCGAAGCGCGTGCCTTGCTGCACGCGCAGCGATTTCCACCGCTCGTCGCCGCCGAACGCATCGGCGTATTGGCGGCGGAACATCGCCTCTGCGACGCACGCCCCGACCGTCTCGTCGATCTCGTGCGGCGTCGGCCAGAGATCCCGCATGTAGACAGGCGCGCCTGAAGTATCGTGGCCGATCGGTTCGGCGATCGGATCCCAGTCCATCCGGCCGGCAAGCGCATACGCGATGACGAGCGGCGGCGACGCGAGATAGTTCGCGCGCACTTGCGGATGCACGCGGCCTTCGAAATTGCGATTGCCCGAGAGCACCGAGACGACGATCAGATCGTTGTCGTTGACCGCCTGCGCGATCGGATCGGCCAACGGGCCGCTATTGCCGATGCAGGTCGTGCAGCCGTAGCCGACCAGGTAGAATCCGAGTTGTTCGAGATACGGCGTCAACCCGGCTTTCGCAAGATAGTCGGTCACGACTTTTGATCCGGGCGCGAGCGTGGTCTTCACCCACGGCTTTGCGCGCAAGCCGCGCTCGACGGCCTTCTTCGCGAGCAACCCCGCCGCGACCATGACGCTCGGATTGGACGTGTTCGTGCAGCTCGTGACCGCCGCGATGACCACCGCGCCGTCGGCGAGGTCGTGCACGGCCGTGCCGTCGTTATACGAAGCAACGCGCCGGTCCGCCATTGCGAGCGCCGCTTCGTTGCCTTCGGCATCGAAGGTCGTGGCAGCCGCGACTTTGGCCTCACGCCGTTCGCTCAACTCGCCGAACGCTTTGCAGAACGAATCCTTCGCGACGGTCAGCGGCACGCGGTCCTGCGGCCGGCGCGGCCCGGCGATGCTCGGCTCGACACTGTCGAGATCGAGTTCCAGCACGTCGTTGAATTGCGGATCTGGAGTCTCGTCTGTGCGGAAGAGGCCTTGTGCGACGGCATACTCGCGGACCAGTTCGATGCGCGCCTTGTCGCGCCCGGTCAGCCTAAGATAGCGCAGCGTTTCTTCATCTATAGGAAAGAACGCGACGGTCGCGCCGTATTCGGGGCACATGTTGCTCACGGTTGCGCGATCGGCAAGGCTCAGATTTGAGAGGCCGCGGCCGAAAAACTCGACGAACTTGCCGACGACGCCTTTACGGCGAAGCATCTCCGTGCACGTCAGTACGAGATCCGTGGCGGTCGCGCCGGGGCGCATCGAACCGGTCAACCGGAATCCGATGACCTCCGGTATGGTCATCGAGACCGGCTGACCGAGCATGGCCGCTTCGGCCTCGATGCCGCCCGCGCCCCATCCGAGCACGCCGAGCCCATTGACCATCGTGGTGTGCGAGTCGGTCCCGACGAGCGTGTCCGGATATGCCGTCCGGATTCCATCGTGTTCTCTCTCGAAAACGACTCGCGCGAGATACTCGAGGTTGACCTGATGGACGATGCCTTGGTCCGGCGGCAGCGCGCGGAACCGGCGCAGCGCTTCTTGTCCCCATTTCAGGAGTTGGTAGCGCTCGCCGTTGCGCTGGAATTCCAGCTCGGCGTTGATCGCAAACGCACCGGCCGAGCCGTATGCGTCGGCGATGACCGAATGGTCGATGACGAGCTCGACGTCTTGCAGCGGATTGATCTTTTCCGGATCGCCGCCCATCTCGGCCATCGCGTCACGCATGGCCGCAAGGTCTACGACGCAGGGCACGCCGGTGAAATCCTGGAGCAGTACTCGCGCGGGCCGGAATGCGATCTCGCTGTCGGGCTGCCGCTTCGGGTCCCAGCCTGCGAGCGATTCGATCTGGTCTTTCTTGACCGAGCGACCATCTTCGTAGCGCAAGAGATTTTCGAGCAGTATCTTCAGGCTGAAGGGCAACCATCTGACGTTCGGGCCGGCCGCCTCGACGCGATAATACTCGTATCGCTTATCGCCGACTTTGAGGATGGACTTGCTGCCGAAACTGTCCTGGTTGCTCTTCACGGCGCTGCTCCGTTTCTATCTCTGGCGCTTTACGCAAAGCGGTAGCCGTTTCGCCCACGAGCTTTCCGACGCCTCGCCGCGACCGCGCCGATAGTCGCAAGGCCGAGCGGTTCGGTCCGTCCAAAACGCCCGCGCTAGCATACCGGTGAGGACGTGGCAGCCGAAATTCAGTTCTCGTCCCCTCGCTCACGCGAACGTATAGAGATCGCGTACGATCGTGGATGACGTAGCGTCGTTTCCTAACCCCAAAGCGCACATGCTGCGGGCAATCGCAAAGGTGCTCGCGGCGTATATGAGCGGCGGTGCGTTTGCGGCAGCGGTCGTCGTCTTTGTGCTCTTGCGCGGCAACCAGGTCGGTATCGGGTATGCGTTTTCGCTTGGGTTCCTCGGGTTCCACATCGCAAGAAGCTCGCTCGGCCGAAGCGAGTTCGCGGATCAACCGATCTTCGGGGGTCGCATCCCACTTGAATCGAAATTGGTCGCGGCGTTGCTCTGTTTAATGCTCGTGGCGGCTGTGGCGCTGTTCGTGATTTTCCGAAAGGTGACGCCCGAGTTCTTTTGGGCCTCGCTCACGACCCTCGTCTTTGACTTGCTTGCGCTCTCGACACCCTTCGTCTGCGAAATGCTCGTCCGCATCGCAAGCGGTCTGGATCTTGAAACAGTCGCTCGCTTAGAGGTGACCATCCGCAGAAGTTCTGATTTTCGGAAATTCCTTCCGAGCCGTTTAGGTCATTTCCTGATCGCTAGCACTCCCAAGGATTTCGTGGAGAGGCGCATCACCGTGGACTGGGGAGATCGACGCGACGAAGCATTGCGTGTCGTTCGTAGCCGAACCGCGGCGACCGCGCCTCGATTATCTCAGAACGGGGACTGCGCTGTCGAAGACGCCTTCTTGAAGTGGAGGCAGAAGATCGAGACCGTCGTCCAGGCACTGCGTGACGCTGGTTTTGCGACGGTCATCGAACCGACGGAATAGGTGATTCTCCTCTACGAATAGCCGGCTTTGCCGTCGAAGTCGTACAGATTCTCCGTCTTGATAAAATCGAATCCAGCATCGGCCACTCGAGCGAGCAGACCGAGGATCTGACCGTGCGCGATGACGCCGCCTGGGGTCTTTGAGACAAATCGGCAACGCCAATGGTCCGTGCAGAACGTCTCGGCGGCGCCGCCTGGCCAGACCTTGGTACCGCGATTGAAGATCGCAGCGAGGTTCAGGTCGCCCGCTGCGGGTTGCAGGCGTTGACCAAGTTCGTCGGGCACGCTTCGCGTCAAGTCCAAGAACACGTCGACGCCGACGAGATTCTTCTTCTCCGGCCTGCGCGTTGAGACGACGCTCGCCGCCTCGGTTGGCGCTGCTGCCGGATAGTCGACGCGTTTCAGCGTGGCCGGCGCTTGACCGATCCGCGCTATGACCGCCTGCGCGAATTCGTGCGTGCCGACTTTCTCTTTGGACAGGCCCTCTTGGAAGATGTCGTACGTGTGGATGCCGTCTTCGATCGTCTTCAGCCACGCGTTGTGGACTTTCGTGGCGACTTCGCCTTGGCCGATGTGCACGAGCATAAGGACGCCGCCGAGCAGCAAGCCGGATGGATTCGCCACGTTCTGGCCCGCGCGCCGCGGCGCAGAGCCATGGATCGCTTCGAACATCGCGGCCGTGTCGCCGATGTTCGCCGAGCCCGCAAGTCCGACCGAGCCGGCGATCTGCGCCGCGACGTCGGACAGAATGTCTCCGTAGAGATTCGGCATGACGATCACGTCGAACGCTTCAGGCGTGTCGGCAAGTTTCGCCGAGCCGATGTCCACGATCCAGTGTTCGTTCTGGATATCGGGATATTGCGCCGCGATCTGGTCGAAGATCCGGTGGAACGTGCCATCGGTGATCTTCATGATATTGTCTTTGGTGAAGCATGTGACTTTCTTGCGTCCGTTTCGGCGAGCATATTCGAACGCGAAGCGCACGATTTTCTCGCTGCCGGGCCGCGAGATCAACTTGAGGCACTCGGTCATGTCTTGCGTCTGACGGTACTCGATGCCGCCGTAGACGTCTTCTTCGTTCTCGCGCACGATGACCACGTCCATGCCGGGATGCTTCGTGCGGACGAAGGGCGCGTACGCGACGCATGGCCGCACGTTGGCGTACAGGCCGAACGTGGTCCGTGTCGTGACGTTGAGGCTCTTATATCCGCCGCCTTGCGGCGTGGTGATCGGGGCCTTGTAGAACACTTTCGTGCGGCGGATGCTATCCCACGCGTCTGCCGATACGCCGGCTGAATTGCCGGCGAGATAGACCTTCTCGCCGACTTCTATGACGTGAATGTCGAGGCGCGCGCCCGCGGCCTTGAGTATGTCGAGACTGGCCGCCATGATCTCTGGGCCGATGCCGTCGCCGTAAGCGACGGTGATGGGCGTATTGCCGGACATGTGGTGTCCTCGTCGTGCGGAGTGCAAATGCGAACCATCGCATCTTTTTGTCGGTAAAGTATGCGCCCTGCACGCAGGCGCGACATTCACGACACCGGCGAGAGCCGATGAGCGTCGGTTCCTTCAATGACGTCGGTTATTTAGCCGAAAGAGCGGCTAACAGCAGCTGCGCGCCGCCGAAGTGGAACGGTACGCGGTTGAATCCGCGCAACACGGCGACCCATTCATCGTCGTCGAGCGCAACGACGCCGACGGGATCGCCGAACTGGTCGAAGACGTGGAACGTCTCGGCATCGTCGTCGTAGCGATAATCATGAACGCGCCCCGGTTCCCGAGGTGCGAGAAAAAAACCGCGCGGCGTCACTCTGTACACGAGCGCGTCGGCGTCTTCGGTGCTAGCCAAAAGCCCGTCCACGATGATGCGCCTCGCCAGGGGCAGCGCCATTGCAGCGTCGCTCAAGTCGGCACTTTATAGAGCTCGTACTAGGGCAAGCATCGCTTGCCCCGGCGTATCGAGAGCATATTATTCGTAAGCACGGGCATTTCCACGACGCGGTCGGAGGCCAACCGTAAGCGATTGACCCGGCGCATCGGCGGCCGTTTCGAAAGCGCGTTCGGAAAAGCCTCGCAAGGCGCGGATTGCCCTTGCTGCGAATCATTTGCGCCTTATGATCGTGGCGATCGGGCGTGAACTGGGATCGGGCGGCCGTGACGTCGGCGAGCGGCTTGCTCGTGCGATGCATGCTGAGCTGCTCGACAATCAGATCGTCGATCTTGTCGCCGCACGCATCGGCGCGCCGACTGCATTCGTGCGCTCGCGCGATGAACACGTCGAAAGTTTTGTCGATCGCCTATTCCGCGTGATCACGGCGGCCTATCCCGAATCGTATGGTCCTGACGGTCTGCCCGACTGGTCCGAAGAGCGGCTCGTGCAGCTCACCGAGAGCATTATCAAGGAACGAGCTTGCGGCGAGCCGCTCGTCGTGATCGGCCGAGGCGCGCCCGTTTTGCTGCGCGACCGACAGGATGTCTTTCGGGTCTTCGTCGCCGCTTCTCACGAAGGCCGCATCGCGCGGCTCATGCGCCGGGGAACGCCGACGCGCGAAGAAGCGCTACGCGAGATCAAGCGCTCGGATTCGCACCGCGCTGCGTACATGCAGACCTACTATCACGTCGACTGGCGCGACGCGTCCAACTATGATCTGATCGTTAACACCGATCGCCTCGGCATCGACGCCGCCGCCGATGCAGTCCTCCACGCGATGCGAGTCCCCGCGTAGATCCGTTCCGCTTTTCTCTTAAGATACGCTCCAAAGACCTTCGCGGTGTGGTGACGCCAGGGTAACTCGTCGGTCAGAGTGAAACGCGCTGGTCACCGTGCGCGGTCAGTTCTTGGCCGCCGTGGTTATTTCTGTTGGCGGGGTCGGCTTCTCTAGCGGTGTAGCGATGACACAGGACCTCGAATCGACAAATGCGTCCGCGCAGACGGCGCACGACGAACCGTTTTCAGCGGGTGAGTTGCTCACTCAACGCGAGCTCGAAGTTCTTGCATTGATGGGGCACGGGTTGACGAACAAAGAGATCGCACAGCGTCTGGCGATTAGTCGCCGCACGGTCGAGACGCATATCCATCATCTTCTCGATAAACTCGGCGCGACGACCCGCACAAGGGCGGTGGTCGAAGCCGGGCGGCTCGGTCTGCTCGAGGCGGCCGCACCCGCCCGGATGTCCGTTTCGCAGAAGAACAACTTGCCGATCCAGCTCACCGCACTCAGCGGGAGGACTGAGGAGTTAGCGGTCGTGCAAGCGTTGCTCGATGGCAGCCGCTTACTCACGCTGTCCGGATCAGGAGGGGTCGGCAAGACGAGAATTGCGGTTCGCGTCGGCCTCGACAGGTTGGATCGTCACCGCGACGGCGTGTGGTTCCTCGATCTCTCTCCGCTCACCGATCCTTCGCTCGTGCCGGCGGTCGTCGCGAAGACGCTCGCAACCCGCGACGTTCTCCGAGCGACGCCCACCGAAAGCATCGTCAATAACCTCGCCAACGCGCAGTCGCTCCTCATCTTCGACAACTGCGAGCACGTGCTGGAGAGCGCCGCGGCGTTGATCGATGAAATCCTACGAAGATGCCCCGGTGTTTCTATTATCGCGACGTCCCGCCAATCGCTTGGCGTCGAAAGCGAGGTCGTGCACCGGGTGCCGTCGTTGTCTGTGCCGGAGAACGTTGCGGTCTTAGATGCCGAGCAGGCCGCGACATTCGGCGCTGTCGAGATGTTCGTCGATCGTGCGCGCGCATCAGACACGCGCTTCGCGCTTACGGACGAGAACGTCGCCGCGGTCGCCGAGATCTGCATCCGCCTCGATGGCATTCCGCTTGCGATCGAGTTGGCCGCGAGCCGGACCAACACGCTGGACGTCCACAGCCTTGCGCGTAAGCTCGGGGACCGTTTCAGTCTGCTGACCGGTGGGGCAAGGACCGCGTTGCCGCGGCATAAGACGCTCACCGCGCTGATCGACTGGAGTTACGACCATTTATCTGCGGACGAACGGCGGCTGCTCAACAGGCTCGGCGTCTTTTGCGGCTTCACGCTCGATGCGGCAACAGCGGTTTGCGGCGGCGAAGGGCTGAATTCCGATGATTTCGTTGATCTCGTGGCCGCGCTGGTCGACAAGTCGCTTGTCGCGGTTGAGGCGGGGCCACGCGGGGAGCGCTTCCGTCTCCTTGAGACGACCAAGGCGTACGTGCTTGAGGAGCTTGCGATCGCGGGAGAGGGGCAGCTGCTCGCTCGACGGCACGCCGACTATTTTTTGCAGCAAGCGATCCAGGCCGATGAACGCTACGGATATGGGTCTGCCGCTGTTTGGCTCGCAACGGTCGAGCTCGACATAGAGAACTACCGCGCCGCGATGCGCTGGGGGTTGAGCGCGCGGAACGACATCGCGACCGGCGCCGCCATCGCCGGTCACCTAGAGCGGCTTTGGTTTCTCGGCGGACTTGCGGGTGAGGCGCGGGCTTGGGTCGCGCTCGGCCTCGAATCCATCGATGAAGAACGCCAACCGGCCATCGCGGCCCGGCTCTGGCGCGCGCGCGCGCGATTCATGCAGGGCGAACCGATGCGAGCCAGCGCCGAGCGAGCCCTCAAACTCTACGAGCGCGTCGGCGACATGCGCGGCGTGGCCTACTCTCTCCGCATGCTCGCGTATAGCTTGCTCCAAACCGGCAGCACCGATGAAGCGCATCGCGTCATCGAGCGTGCTGTCGCCGCGTTTCGCGAGCGGGGGGACAAGGTCGGCATCGCGTCGTGCCTCGGTCTTCTCGGCGTGAGTGCATATGCGCAAGGCGACCTCGCGGCCGGACGGCGACACTACATCCAGGCCGTTGCCGCGTGCAGAGAGATCGGCGACGAACTTGCCACGGCGGACGTACTTGGCAATTTTGGTGAGCTCGAATTCGCGGACGGTCATCCTGAACGCGCGCTTCGACTCGTGACGGAATCGCTTGAGATCACGTCGCGGGGCAAGGAAGTGGCCAACCTCGCGATTGACCACAATAATCGCGCCGCGTATTGCGTCGCGCTCGGACGATTGGAGGACGCAAGAGAATCGGCCCAAGCAGGTTTGCGATGTGCGCGTGGTGAGCGCAACGAGTGGAATACCTATGTGGCACTGCAACATCTCGCATTGCTAAAAGCGATCAGCGGTGGGGCCACGTCGGCGGCTAACATCTTGGGCTACGTCAACGCGCAATACGAGCGACTCGCTCTCGAACGCGAAGCGACGGAAAAATGGGCGTATATGCGACTGCTGGAGGAGCTCCGAAAACGGCTTTCCCCGATTGAGTTCGACGAGTTGCTCGTCGAAGGTTCGGCTTGGTCCGAGGACATGGCGGTCGAGGCTGCGTTGACCCCCTAAGCCGTCCCAAGTTCGAAGCTCTACGTACATATACCGATGCTCGCGTCGCGGGGTGCATGATACGATTTAGCCGTCGGTCGGTCTGCGCGCTTCAACCCGCCGGATCGAGGAGAAAGCTGATGAGAACGAGAGTTTGTTTTCTATTCGCGTTCACGTTCGTTCTAACGGCCTGTAGCGGCGATGTCGGCGGCCTCAATTTGTCGCCCCCGGGTGCGTCCGTTGCGGAGAACTCCTTTGCCAAACCAGCGGTCCAAGAACCATGCGAATTCCTCGTTCTCCGCGCCTCGTCGGGAACGATACGTCCGGGGCAGAACGACAGCCTTTCAGTCTACGAATATATCTTAAGATCTGTTGATTTTGACTGCGTCGGCCCTCCAAAGATTTATGACATCGTGGGAACGTGGTCGAGCAACGGAGGCCACCTTCATCCACTGGTCGGTCACACAACCGCCTTCGGCGCGCATAAGTTGGGATCATATACGGTCGAGGTGCATTGGAGTGACTGGCGACCGGCATCCACGACCATTGTCGTCAATTGAAGTGGACGCCACCCCGAATCTGTGAGGCTTATTACATGGAGAATGAGCGTCGTGATCCCTCCAAGGCCCCTCCGAACGCCTCGGATCGCGATCGCGCCTGGGTTGCGGACCATGGATTAGAATTGCATCGCCTCATCGCACGCAGGCGAACTAGCGCATCACAGCGAGCCGAGAAAGGTGAGAGTGCTTTCAATGAATCGCATCGCAAAGATGTCTGATCTTCATCGCGCGGCATTAAAAGGCGGTGCCATCGCGCTCGGCCTTGCGCTCGTGGGATGCTCGGGTTTTGGCGGGAAGCAATCGGCGCTGCCGCCGCTTCGACCTCACGAGCATACCGAGCAATTGAAGACGCCTGCCAATCCACCGGTGCCCGTCGCGTATGCGACGAGCTTTCCCATGCCTGAAACATTCGATCCGAACGAATATCTGCCGGGTATCGCCATGGGGCCCGATCAAGACATGTGGGTCAGCGTTTACAACAGCAATCAAATCGCACGCTACAATTCCAGCGGCCTTGTCTCGGCGTGGGCCTTCCCGTCGGATCCGCAGTGTCTAAATCCGCCCGCCTGCAGCGCCGGACCGACCGATATGGTGGTCGGCCCCGATGGCAACATGTACGTCTCGATGGCGCAACTCAACGCCATCGCGCAGGTGACGCCGCTCGGTCTCATCACGATCTATCCGCTCGATCCGAACGTGTTCCCAATTCTGCCGCAGGGAGAAGGGCCGCGCGGCATCGCGATCGGCCCAGACGGGAACATCTGGTTTGATCACTCGAATTCGTCGAAGATCGGGCGCATGACCCTGTCGGGCACAGTTTCTTGCGTTGTGAAATCGACGGGGCCGATGATCGTATTTCGCGGGAAGCAATTGCGTCTGCGTTTACGCGGGGCCGCGGACCTGGGGGCTTGACGCGCGAGATGGCGAATTACATTCGAGATGTGGCTCGCGATTTAGTTACACATGGCGAGGCATGTTTTGAAGTCGTGTTTTCGCCTTCGAACACAGGAAATCTGTTCAAGTTTCGAATTAACCGTATAATGCCGCGATCAATTCGGTACTTTTTTGGCCATCCGTGCCAGCTACTCTCTTCGGCCAGCATCCTCCCAGAAGTCCGTCAGCTAAATCGAGAGAGAATCTTCTGCATCCAACTACCCGGCATCTCGGCCGGCAGTTGGAGGCAAATGCTGCAACTTCTCGCCGATATTGACAATTCAAGTCTGAACAGTAGGCTCATGTTGACACCGGGATTCAATTTTGAGACGCAAAGACAGTTCGTCGAAATTGCTCGGCTGAGGATAACATCACCGATACCTTGGATCCACCGAATAAGTCTCAAGCCGAAAGTCGTTTCGGACACCTACTACGTTTATAGATGGTTGGGGATGCAACGATTCAGAGCGCGGCTTTTAGCCTCAATAGTGTCGATGATCAACAGCATGTTATCGGTTGCTGGATCTCGTGTGGGGTTTATCGCAAGAATAGTCGTGGATGGCCTTCCGACGGTCGAAGCCATCGACACAGCAATTCAGGGCTTGAGAGCAGGGACAAAGGGAACCGAGATAGCTCGAGAATTCACTCGATAGGATGGGCTGGGCCGTAATTAAGATTTATTCGCATGCGACTTCGATGATGAGCAATGATCGTTAGCAATCGTGTGGTTAATAATCCTCCGAACCTCGACGCGTCAATCTGGCGTTACATGGCTTTGGAAAGGTTTCGCTTCCTAATCGAACAGTCTAGCCTTTTCTTTTCTCGAGCTGATTGTCTCGGCGATCGGTTCGAGGGGACTTTTCCGCGTCAAAACATCGAAACGAGGCTTTCGCGATACCACGACCGCATACCTGAGTGGAAAAAAGAGCACCCCGGAGAGGATCCGGAAAAAAAGCTAAGTGATTTCTTTCGATCGTGGAGGCAGTTCGTCTTTGTTAACTGCTGGCATCTAAATGAGCACGAGTCAGCGGCGCTGTGGCACATTTATGCCGACCAGAACAAGGGAGTCGCGATACGCTCAACGATTGCGCAGCTTACTTGGGCTCTGGACGGCAATCGTGATACGAGATTCTACGGGAGCCTTGTCAAGTACATCGACTATGATAAGGAGATGATACCGGAAGACGATGGATTGTATCCATACATCCATAAGCGCCGATCTTACTTATACGAGAACGAGTTTAGGTTGCTGCATGAAGATCCCAAAGTCGGTCAATGGCCAGACCTCGGCGAGCAGACGAAAGTTGGTGTCTCGTTTCCTATTTCTCTGGACCGGCTCATAACTAGCGTATACGTGAGCCCGGGGAGCCGAGACGACCAAATAGAGTTGGTAGAGGCATTGTTAGCGACTCGTTCACTACGTATCAAAGTTGTCCGGTCGGAGCTGGATTCTCCAGCGCTCTTCTAAGGCTAAGATCCTCGTTGCCTGTTCTCGGAGGTGAATCTTAACTGCCCGGGAGGGCGTTTGATTTCTAGGCCGTGTCGTTGCCAACTTCGACAGATGGCAAGTCCGTTTTGCGGCCTGTTCCTTATTAACCCGCGGCGAATCCTCGAGTCGCCATGAAGCACTGACGAGCAACGCGTCGTTAATAGCGGCGCGGTGAAGCGTTAGTCGCGGACGGCTGCGAGTGCGGGGCCGCCGCCGATCGCGCAGACCGCCGCGGAATCCCAGCGGATATTCGTTTTGACGAAGCGGTTGAATTCCGGCGGGCGCACTTTATCGAGCATCGCGAATTCCTGCGCCGGCGTCACGAGCGGCTGATCGAAAAGCGCGAGCTCGGCGTAGCGCGCAGCATTTGCAGCGTTCCAGTCTGAACTCAACTCGATCTGCGCACCGAGCGCCGCTTTCCCACGTGAGAACTCCTCGCGTGTGAATCCGTCAGCGGTCTCATCCAAGATACGCTTCATCTCACGCACAGCGGCGCTCGCGCGACCGCGACCCACGGCGCACAGCGCGCTCATCACGCCGGATTCGCCGTAAAAGTCGAGCGTGGCATATACTTCATACGCCAGCCCCATGCGCTCGCGCAGTCCGTCCCAGAGGCGGCTTCCATCGCCATCGCCGATCAGCACCTGCGCCAGTTGCGCGCGCAAAACCGCGTCGTAGCCGTGGCGATACGATGGCGTCGTCGTGGAAACCGAAAACCAGACTTGCGACGTGTCGCTGCGGCGCAATACCTTAGAACGACGTCCCTGCGGAAATGCAGGCGCATCGGCCGAGATCGGATGCCGCTTTGGCATAACCGCCGCGGCCTCGGGCCGCCAGTCTCCGAAATGCTTGCGCGCGATCCCAATAAGGTCGCGGTGCGACATCGGTCCGGCCAGACTGAGCACGGCATTGCGCGGATGGAAGTAGCGGCGATGGAAGCGTCGCACTTGCGCGCGCGAAATCGCGCGCACGCTCGATCGCGTGCCGCCCGTGTCACGGCCCAGCGGATGCGTGCCCCACAACGTGCGGTCGGCAAGCGCCTCGATACGCTTGCTCGGATCGTCTTCCCAGTCGCGCAGCTCTTCCAGCACGACTTGTCGTTCGGTCTCGACGTCATCGCCATCGAAGCGCGGACGCTGTGTCACGCTTGCGACAAGAGCGAGCGCGTCGTCCAGCTTGCTCGTCGGCACCGTCCCCGCGATCGAGATGGTCTCTTTCCCCGTGGTGGGGTCGAATCGATTGCCGCAACGTTGCATCGCCTCCGCGAGTTCGGGGCGCGAGAAGTCGTCCGTCGCCTTGAAGACGAGGTGTTCGAGGAAATGTGCGAGCCCGGCCGAGCGCGGCGGATCGTAGACGGATCCCGCACGGACCGCAAATGCGATGCTCATGGTGCGGGCACTGGACATGGGAGTACTGACGATGCGCAATCCATTACGAAGTTGATGCATCGCGGGGATGGAGTCGTTCCGGCGCGGTGACATGGACGGGCCTTGTAGCTTTCCGAGCGTTGATCTCGAGCGGTTTCTGCGGACAGACTATATTCGCCGCGGCCCCTGCAATCGTCGCGTGGCGGAGGGACGAAGAATCAAGGTTCGGCCCAGATTTTGCGCCGTCTTACACGAGAATTTCAGCCCAATTACCGACCGGTGTGCCGCTTAACGGGACATCGCGAGTCCGTGCAACGCAGCACGAGCCCAATCGGCATAATACGGATGAAATTGTGGATTTGCGGCGAGGGCGCTCTGCAAGAGCAGCCGCGCCTTGGCTTTGTCGCCGAGACGATAGCTGATCCAACCCGCGTGGAAGAGCACGCGCGAGTCGCGCGTGCCGACGGCGACCGCTCTTGCGGCATGCGAGCGCGCCTCCGCGAATCGGCCATCCATCGCAAGCGCCCACGCGAGCGTGTCCTCGGCGTAGAGGTCGTCTCGCGACGCGAGGTCTCGACGCGCGATGCGGACTGCATCGTCGAGCCGGATCCCGTGTTCGCTTTCGAAGACCGCGATCGCGCGATCGTTGATGCCGTTCGCGTTGCCGATGCGTTGGATCGCGAAGATCAGATCTTGCGTCTCGTCGGCGCCGGCTTTGTCGCCGAGCGCGCGTCGCGCGTCGACTTCGTAGCCGAGCGTCTCCGGCAACGGCACGAGTTCGGCCGCCTTCTCTGCAGCCTCGAGCGCTTCGTGCCAGCGATGGGTCGCGCAATAGACGCGCGCGAGGGTGTTGAGTGCTCTTGCATCGTCGGGGAAGATCGTGAGCGCATCGCGCAAGTCACGCACCGTCATGTCAGCGTCGCCGTTCTCAAAGGCGAGCTCGCCCGCGCGGAAATGATACCACGCTCGCGCTTCTGCAGGGTTGTCGATCACCGAGTCGATCTGTTGCATGCCGATCGTGAGGTGCGCTTGCGCGCCTTTCAAGTCTCCGGTGAGCTCGTCGTAGCGGGCGAGCGAAGTCTCCCACGCGGCATCGACATTCGGTCCCTGCGATTTGGCCAGAACCTCGCGAGCCGCCGTGTATTCACCGAGTTCCATGTCTGCCGAGGCGAGATTCGCCCAACCGTCGTGATTCCACGGCGCCATGCGCGTCACGTCTTCATAATAGGCTTTCGCCGCGCGGAAGTTGTGCAGCGATAGCGCGACCGACCCGAGTTCGCTCTCCGCGCCGTCGTTGTGACGCGGCTGCAAGACGAGGGAGCGCGACGCGGCGATTCGCGCTCGCTTCAAATCGCCGACATCGCCACGCTCGCGGAAGCGCATGAGGTATTGGCCCGCGAGCATGCGCGCCATGATCTGATCATCGGGTGTGCGACGCACCGCTCGCTCGTAAAACGCGACGAGGTTATCGCGGACGAGATAATCGCGCGTGACCGGCGCGGGAGTAAAGTTAGAGACGACCGACGCCGGTGCGGCATCGGCGTTCATGCGTGTGACGAACGCGGGCCACGCCGCCAGCGCGATCAGCGCGAAGGCGAGGATGCCCAGGGGGGCCCGCGATCGTCTCACAGCGGCGCCGATCAGTACGGCGCGTTGACGTAGGGGAACGTGTTGCTGTAGCTTTGGAACGTCCCTTGGCCGTTCGAAAGGTTGTCGTCGGCGAGACACCACGACTCGTGGTTGTCTTCGGGGGCGGCGCCGAGCGCCGCGAGCGTGTTCCCGAAGATCGCGCCGAGCGATGTCTTGATCGTATCGTCGTTCAGCCAGCGGCCGCCGAACGTATTACCGGTGGCGCCGCCCGTCTGGATTCCGAGATACGCGCCATACTGCCCGGCAGGCTGTCCGCCGGCGGGAAGATTGACGCTCATGTCGGCCTGGAGTTCGAACGGGAAGAGAACGGAGATGATCGCGTTGGACGTCGCTTGGCTGCGGCCGGCCACCGTGGTCATGAACGTGTTCACTTCGCCTTGGAGCAGGCTGTCGTTCGCCGGTGTGGTGCGGTTGGTCGCGTCGTGATCCGTAAAATTCTCGAACGCTTCCTTGACCGCGGGCTCCGAGAGCCGTTCGATCTGCTTGTACGTCTTGACGGTTTGCGGCCCGGGTGTCGTGGACGCGTGGCTGCAGCCGGCGAGCGCGACGAGCACGGCCGTCAGCGCGACCGTTTGTGAGAGCGAAATGCGCATGATGTTTCGTGTCCTTCCTATTGACCGGAGACCGTGCTGGTGGTGGCCCATACGCCGATCTTGCCGGTCCCCAGCATCGACTTCGGAACTTCTGCGATGATGGCGAGGACGTTGAAACCGTTGGCGGATAGGATGTCTTGCGAGGCCGACGTGTCGCACGACGTGCCGTGCAGCGTGTTGTAGGCGGACGTGAATCCGCGGAAACCAAGCGCTGGGTCCGGCGGCGGCGGGTTGGGCTGGTTCTGGTAATTGCGGTCGGGCAAGATCTGGAAGAAACGCGCTAAGTCGAAGAAGAAATTGTCCTTCTCCGGTCCCGCCCATACGCGGATGCCATTCGGCAGCGCGCCCGCGACCGTGTTATAGGTGACCGATCCGACCTTCGCCACGAATCTGGAGTTGGTTCCCGTGACGAGCGGAGCGGATGGACCGTAGACGTTGATCTGCTGCGACGCGCCCGTGCCCGTCGCTTGGAATTGCAGTACGAGGTTTTCGTTGCCGGTGAGCGGCGAGTTGTTCTCGACCTTGAACTGATACATGACGGCCGGATCGAAGAACGTGGACGGACCCATTCCTGTCGGGATGAGCGGGTGAACATTCATCTGCAAAACGACGTTCGCCGCGTTGTCCGGCGCCTGATACACGAAAACGTCCGTGATGTCCGCGCCCGGCCGCGCGACGGTGGTCGGCGAGTCCTGATGGTCCGATGCCTGCGCGGCGTGGCCCGCATAGATGAAGGCCGCGGCGGCAAGCGCCGCGATCGCCGTTAGACCGCCGGCGGACCTTATGATACGAGAGTTCATTCCTTTATTCGCACCTCCGGATGAAGCTGACGGCCGGGTTCCAACGGACGCCTCTTCGGTAGTTCGTGGCCGGCCGCGCCCGCCACTGAGGTTCACGCCACGAGTTCCGCGGCGTCCGCTTTCTTCTCGAGACTGAGAAGCGTGAAAGCGAACACCGCGAGCAACGAGGTGACGAGAACACCACTTACGGCAAGATCCGGCACGGGCGATTGCCAGCCGAGGACCTGTGCCAATTCGTATGCGCCCACACAGATCGCCAATCCGGTCACCGCGATGATCCACGTGCGCGTCGCGCGCACGAGCTCGAGCGGATGACGGCTGTACAATTTGTGGACGAGCAGGCTGTCGAGCGTGTCGGTGACGGCCATGCCCATCGAGAACATCAGACCGATGATGACCGCGCCGATCACGCCGCTTCCGGTGGTGAACGCGAGCGCATATGCCGCGACCTGACTTGAGGTGTCGAAGCCCAGCCCGAAGAGCAGTCCGACCAGCATCGCGGCGAGCGGGCCGGTCGCTGCGCGAAGGCGCGGCGGCAGCAGCGCGAGTTTGAGGCTGATCGATCCGCTCGTTTCGGCCGAGCGCAACTGTTTGATGTTGAATGCGGCGATCGCGAAGAGCGTCACGATGCTGACCCAGGTGCCGACCGTCTCGATCAGCGCGCCGTGCAGCGCGAGATGGCTGCCGAGAAGTCCGGCTAGCGCGGCGATCGACAAGACCATGACCGAGTGGCCGCCGGCGAAGAGCGCGCCGAAAAATCGGCTGACCTTTTGACCGGCTGACAGGCCATTGCGCGTCAAATTGTCGATCGCTGCGAGATGATCGGGGTCGGCGCCATGCCGCAATCCGAGCGCGAAGACGGTGAAGACCGTAGCACCGATGCTGAGGGGCGCTGCTGGACCGATCATGCGTGACTTCCTTCGTGCCGGTGCGTATGGCCGTGGCTTGCGTGCATCGCGTAGCCCGCGATCGCGCTCAATGTCAAGGCGATAACGGCCCAGGATTGCACTCGGATGATGCCGCCCGCGATTCCTTGACCCAACATGATCGCGCCGATGACGGAGATGACGCACGCCGACACCACTGGTCCGTGCGCCATGAATCGCTCTGCCGCGCGGCTGCGCGCGATCCACGCCGTGCCGCGGACGAGCGCGAGACCTAAGCCGGTCAATACCGCGGCAAGCCCCATGCCGAATGCGACGATGATAACGATGCCGTAGGCGACTTGATGCAACGCGAGCGCCGCGAGCATCACGACGAGCGCTGCCGGACACGGCGCGATGTTGCCGCTCATCGCGACCAAGACGACGTTGCCGAACGAGAGCGGTGCGTCGCCGGGAATCGCATGCGAATGGCCGTGTGCCGCGCCGCCGTCATGCGCGTGGTCGTGATCGCCATGATGGGTATGGCCGTCTGCGGCGCGATGACGCGATCGCACATAGCGCGCGAGCGCGCCGCCGCCGAGGCAGACGACCAAAAGTCCTGACGCGGCGGTGAGCCAGGGATAGATGTTCTCCGGCACGATCCAGCGAGCCGCGAGGAGCAAGGCAAGGCCGAGCGCGATGACTCCGGCCGTATGCGCGATCGTCAACGCCGCGGCGAGCGTCACGGCTTGCTTCGGCGTCGCGCGCGCTCCCACGAGCGAGACCGCCAGCAGCGTCTTGCCGTGGCCGGGTTCGAGTGCATGCAACGCGCCGAGGCCGATCGCGGCGAGCAGCGTCAGCGCGATGACGACCGCGCTGCTCGGACCGCGCGCCAGCATGTCCGCCAAGACGTTGGACCGGATCTGCGATGGAGCGCCTTGCGACGTCGCGCTTGCGCGATCAGCCGAACCCTGCGATAATGTCCAGCGCCCGCCAGATGCGCGCGTCAGCGATGCGGTCGTCACATCTCGCGGTGATGCGAGCAGCGCGGTCGGATAGTGGGTGAGTTCTGCGGTCGGCTCCGTCGCCGGGTAGACGACGACATCTTTCCAGCCGATGCGATCCGGATACGTCTGGTCCGCGATCGTCGTGTCCGAGCTCGGCGGCAGCACGGAGAAGTTGGCGGCGTAGTAGAGCGTCGGCAACCCGCCTGCTCCGGGCCGCGTGCGCACCGCGGGATAGCCGATCGGCTCGACGGCGATGCGGCGTCCTCCGCTCTCCACATCCAGACCGTCGATGACCAGCTGCGTCTCGTCATGGGCCCATGCGCGCAGCCCCGCTTGATCGAGCGACGCGCTCGCGCTGCGCGCGCGCATCACAGAAAACGTCGGTATCTCCGCCATGTCCAAGACGTACCGGATATCCAGGTGATTTCCGGATTGGCGCACTTTCACGAGGTGATTGATCGTGAAATTGCCGAGCGGATGCGCAAGAGCGGGGCTGCACCACATCGCGATGGCAATCGCGATCGATGCGCAGAAACCGCGGCGAACGAATCCCATAGGGCTCCCTCAAGCGTCTGGTGCGCATTGGGGTAACGGACGAAGGGTTGAAGCGGATGAACCTTCGCGATAGTGATGTGAATCGCAAGCCGTCGTGGTCGTTCGTTCGTTACACATGCAGCCATGCTGCAGTTCATCGCCCGCGGACCAGTCGCGTTCGCTCCGCTCGCAAATTTCGAAGCGCGCGGTACGACAAGCATCGCCTACCCACGCCGCATGAGGGCGAGCATCGCTTGCCCACGATGGTGCGGTCCTGCGACGCCAGGCGGCCGGAGCCGTTCGAGCGAATCGCAGGACATGGCCGTAGACGATACGCAGCTCGTCAAACGGGTCGCGGCGGGCGAACACGATGCGTTCGCAACGCTGTACGATCGCCACGCAGCTCTGGTCTACGGCATCGCACGGCGTGTTCTCGACAATCAGCAGCAGGCCGAGGACATCACGCAAAGCGTTTTCTTGCAGATCTGGTCGCGGCCTCAGGCATTCGCCGGCGGAAATTTCGCCGGTTGGCTCGCGCGCGTGGCGCGCAATGCTGCGCTCGATGTCTTACGCAGCGCTGCGGTCCGCAAACGCGAACCCGAGATGCCGACAGAGATGCCGTCCGAGATCGCGCTCGAAGATCAGGTCTTTGAGCAGGCGCGCTCGGCAGCGGTCAAAGTCGCGGTCGCGGCGCTCCCGGACGATCAGCGCCAAGCGATCGAGTATGCGTATTTCGGCGGGCTGTCGTATCGCGAAGTCGCCGAACGGCTCAACGCGCCTCTCGGCACGGTGAAGAGCCGGATCCGGATCGGCTTGCGCCGACTATTCGAGTCGCTCCATCAGGCGGTGCCGTCGTGACAACCGCGCACACCGACGAACTGCTCGAGCTCGCTTCGCTCTGTGCGCTCGATGCGCTGAACGAAAGCGAGCGGGCGACCGCGCTCGCGCATATCCGCGAGTGCCCCGTGTGTGCCGACGAATATGCAGCCGCGCTTGCGGCCACCGGCGGATTGGCCGCAGCTGCCGCCGAGCAACCGCCGGCAGCGCTTCGAGCACACGTCCTCGGCGCCGCCATGGCTCGCTCGCGGGCAAGCGCACCGGTTTCGCTGTTCCGGCGCAAGCGCTTCTACGCGGCGATCGTCGCGGTCGCCGCCGCGATTGCCGCGCTGATCGTCTTCGGATCGCCGAGCAACCGCGAGCAATCGTGGGCGATCGCGTGTCTTCCGGGCGCGACGGCGTGCAGCGCAAGCGGGCGAGTCATCGCCGCCGACGGCGTATTGCGATTGGAAGCGACCGGCTTGTCGGCACTACCGCCTGGAAAAGTGTATCAGGCTTGGATCATCCAGCCCGGCGGCAAGCCTGTTCCCGAGCCGACGTTCGAAGCCGATGCGCACGGTCACGGCGCCGCGACCGTGCCGGGTCACCAACCGAAGGGCACGCTGCTTGCGGTCACCGTGGAGCCCGCCGGCGGATCAAAAGCTCCGACCACCAAGCCATTCATCGCCGCAACGCTGAATTGATGATCGCCGCGCCGGAAAGACTCGTCTGAAGGGGCCGACGCTAGTCGGCCCAGGTTTCGTTCGATGGGCCGACTGGCGTCGGCCCCTTCGGATCTGCTTTCGGATCTGTTTAGGGCGAGCGCGGTTAGGCCGACTTGAAGACGAGCGCCGCGTTGAGGCCGCCGAAACCAAAGCTGTTCGACAACACGACTTTCTGTTCGAGCGGCGTCGCGACTTCCGGGGAATAGCGCAAATCGCAGTCGGGCCCGGGCATTTCCAGATTGACGGTTGGAACGACCGTGCTTTCCTTGATGCACATCGCGCAGAGCCCGGCCTCTATCGCGCCCGTCGCGCCGAGCGCGTGCCCCGTCATTCCCTTCGTACCGGAGACGATGATGTGATCGGCGGCGGCGCCGAGAACCGCGCGGATCGCGCGGCTCTCGGTCGAGTCGTTGAGAGGCGTTGCCGATCCGTGGGCGTTGACGTGATCCACGTCGTCCGGCGAAACGCGCGCCTCCGCAAGCGCTCGCAGCATGGCCCGCGCGGCCTCGCGCCCGTCGTCGCGCGGCGCGGTCATGTGTTCGCCGTCGTTGGTCAATGCGTAGCCGGCGATCTCCGCGTAAGGTGTGGCATCTCGCGCGATCACGTCTTCCTCGCGCTCGAGCAGCAAGAGGCATGCGCCTTCCGACATGACAAAGCCGTCGCGCCCCGCGTCGAACGGCCGGCTCGCGCTTTCCGGATCGGCGTTGCGCGTCGACATCGACTTGATGATGTCGAATGCGCCGAACGTCAGCGGAGCGAGCGGTGCTTCGACACCGCCGGCGAGCGCTGCGCGGCACACGCCGTCGCGTACCGCGCGGAATGCGTCGCCGATCGCGACGGCTCCCGCGGCGCACGAGTTCGAATTGGATTGCGTCGGCCCGTGGAGACCGAAGTGAATCGCGACGTTGCAGCACGATGACGCGCCGAACACGTTCAGCGCGAGGGTCGGATGGACGCCGCGCAGCCCGCGCTGCGAATAATTCTTGTACTGCGACTCGGCGAACACGACGCCGCCGAGCGCCGTGCCGATCCACGCGCCGATATCGTCGTGGTCGCCGCTCAGTTGCATGCCGGCATCGTCGAACGCCATGCGCGCCGCCGAGATCGCGAACTGGCTGAAGCGCTCCGTGCGCTGGGCCTGCTTGCGGTCGAGGAATGCAGTCGCGTCGAAATCGTCCACTTGACCCGCGACCTTCGAACGCATCTCCGACGTGTCGAATCGATCGATCGATTTGACGCCGCGCCGTCCGCCGATGGCGCCCTCCCAAAGGGCTTTCCGACCGATGCCGATCGGCGTGATCGCGCCGATGCCGGTGACGAAGACCCGGCTCACGCTGGGCGCTCCATCAGCTGTTTGAATCGCGCGAGCGTCGCATTCGCAATCGCATGGATGAAGAAATCGCCGATGACCCTGCGCGCGAGGAAGTCCCCGACAAGAGGCACGCGCCGCAGGTCGAGCTCGTGATCTATCGTGACGCGCGTGCCCGCGGCGACCGGCTCGAAGCGCCAGGCGACTTCCATGCCTTTTGTCCAGCCTGCGACGTGCGTGAATTCGATGCGCGGCACGCCGGGAAACAGACGCTCTGCAGCGGTCCATCGCACGGGTATGCTGCCGCGCCGCGCCGCCATGACGGCGATGCGCTCTGTCGGCTCCTCGCGCAGAACGTGAACGAATCGGTAGTGCGGCAAGAGCTGCGGCCAACGGGCGATGTCCTCGACGAGATCGTAGACCGCGCGCGGCTCGGCGGCGATCTCGACGGACGACGCGGTGCGCATCATGCGAGAAGCCTTACGAGAGCGGCAGGCGACATCGTCTGCGCGCTCGGCACCGCGCCTGCGACCGCGGCAAGCACCATCTCGGCGGCCGCGATGTCGCGGCGGGCTCGTCGCAGCGCGAGTGCTCGCAAAGGCGGTGTGCGCACGATGAAGTCGACCACGGCCGCGAGCATGCGCCGCGGACGTTCGATGCGTCGACGGGCTGCCGCGATCGCGCTCACCGTTTCACGCGTCGGGGCTCCGGCGAGATGCGCCATGACGCCGGCCGCGCACGTCACGGAGCTTTCAAGCGCGACCGCGACGCCTTGCCCGACGAACGGATCGAGCATGCCGGCCGCATCGCCTGTCAGCGTGACGCCGGGTGCGGCGACCGAATGCGGCGCGTAGCGCAGCGGTCCGACCGCGACTCGCTTGATGAGCGACGCGCCTTCGAAGCGATATCTTCCTGCGGTGACCTCGTCGACGATCGCATCGGCGCGCGCATCGTCCGCGACGGGTTTCGGCATGACGAGCATCGAGTTGCAATGCTCGCCGCCGAGCGGATTACGCGCATAGTATCCGCCTGCGCCGACGAACATCTCCAGCGTATCGCTGTTCGCCTCATGCGATCGGACGTGTCCGCCGACAGCCCAACGGCCTGCCCGCCGCGCGTCGCCGGCTAGGCCGGCACTGCGCGCGACGTTCGACCATGCGCCGTCGGCCCCGACGACAGCGCGCGCCGTGCAGTGCCGTTCGACGCCGGAACCGTCGCGATACGAAACGCGCCAGCCCGCACCTTCATCGCGGAGGTCTCGGAAAATGCCGTCGAGCGGTTCGGCCCCGGCTGCGATCGCCGCATCGCGCAAAATCGAATCGAGGTCGGCGCGCGACAGCGCCAGCGCCCCGCCTGCAGGCAACGCCATGGTGACCGGTCCGCTGCCGAACGCGGCAAGCGCGACTCGCCGGATCGGGTGACCGAGCGAAGCGACGCGACGACCGACTCCCAGTTCGGAGAGCGCGGCGAGCGCCGCCGGGCTCAGATATTCGCCGCAAACCTTGTCGCGCGGAAAACGCTTGCGTTCGAGCAGCACGACGCCGATGCCGGCGCGGCTGAGCCGCAGCGCGACCGACGAGCCGGCCGGCCCCGCGCCGACGACGACGACGTCCGCAGTCATTCGCCACCGGTGAGCAAGAGCCGCGCACCGAAGGCCGAGCGGACGGCGATGCGCGTCCAGCCGGCCTGCTCGGCCATCGATCGCACTTCGTCCGGCGTGTACGCGCGCCGTACAGAGATCGGTCCATCGTGCAGCGTGAAGCGATTACGCGTGATGAGCGGGAGGATCGCGCGCGCAGCCAGCCATGCAGTGTGACTGCGGCGAAGATCGCTGACGATCACGTGCGTCCCCACGCGCGCCATCTCGCTTAGCGCTTGGACGGCGTCGAGCGGCGTGAGATGATGCAGCGCAAGACTGCACATCACGAGGTCAAACGCGCCCGCTTCGAACGGCAAGGCGGTCGCGTCGCCTTGCACGGTCGATATCTCGTCGCAGCCGCGCACCGCGGCCGCCGCGTATGAGAGCACGCGCGGAGAGCGGTCGAGCGCCACGCAGCGCGCGCGCGAACCACGGGCGGACAGATGCTGAAGCACCGCGCGCGTCACGTCGGCGCCGCCGCACCCGACGTCCAAAATGGTGCGCGGCATCACGGGCAGCGCGTCGATCGCGCGGAGAATCGAATGTGTCCCGCCGAACCAGGCGTTGATGCGAGCGAGGTCGCGCAGATTGTCGCGCAGGTCCGCGATCGTGCCGGTCGCCTCGTCATCCATGAATTCTGCTTGCACACAGCGCTGCATTGGACCAAAGCGGTACGACGCTCGTCACTTCTTACCCCGCCCGCTTCCCATTTCGTTTTCAGTTGGGTATCATGAACGAACCGAAACCGCGTCGGGGGCGAACGCCAAGGGGAACGTTGCATGCCTGTTTCAGCGACTACGACGATGTCGAATCCATCTCGGAACACTTCGACTGCCAAGCAAGATCGAAATGCTCCATCCGATCCGCTGCGTTTCGTGCTCACGCGCCCAATGGCCACGCCGCCGGAGATGGGCGCCGCGTTCGATCAGTTCATCGGCGCCGCTGCCGACCTCGCGGGTGTCACCGTTTCGCGACAGATCACGGCCGGACTGAGCGGCGTGACGATATCATGGGATAAGCGCACGGTTCCGTCGCGCGAGTGGCTGCGCGGTCTCGAAGAAGAGATCGTCGCATTCGGCGCGTGCAACGGCCTCCACGTGTGGTTCCGCCGGCACTGACTGCCGCCGGCGTCTTCTTCTAGCCGACCTTCTCGCTGACGGACTTCGCCTGCATGAACAGCAGCAAGTAGTCCGGGCCCCCAGCTTTTGAATCTGTTCCCGACATATTGAATCCGCCGAACGGGTGCGCGCCGACCATGGCGCCCGTGCACTTCCTGTTCAGATACAGATTACCGACGTGGAACTCTTCGCGCGCGCGATCGAGCTTGGCAGGATCGCTTGAATAGACCGCTCCCGTCAGTCCGAATTCCGTGTTGTTCGCGATATCGATCGCCTGATCGTAGTCCTTTGCCTTGATCACCGCCAGCACCGGACCGAAGATCTCTTCCTGCGCGAGCTTGCCGTCGGGCGGGATATCCGCGAACACCGTGGGCTGCGCGAACCAACCCTCGCCCGGGGCGCGCTGTCCGCCCGTGACGAGCCTTCCTTCTTTCTTGCCGTGTTCAACGTATGACAGGATCTTCTGCAGCGAACGCTCGTTGACGACCGGTCCCATGTAGTTGTCTGGTTCCGCCGGATCGCCGACGGTGATCGTCTTGACGCGCGCTTCGAGCCGGCGCAGAAATTCGTCGTAGATCGGCGCCTCCACGATGGCGCGCGAACACGCCGAGCACTTCTGCCCTTGATAGCCGTATGCGGCTTGCGCTACGCCTTCGACGGCAGCGTCAAGGTCCGCGTCAGCGGCGACGACGATGGAATCTTTTCCGCCCATCTCCGCCACGACGCGCTTGATCCAGATCTGGCCCGGCCGCGGCTCCGCGGCGAGCTGATTGACGCGCAATCCGATCTCTTTGGAGCCGGTGAACGCGATAAAGCGCACGCGCGGATGCTTCACGAGTTCGTCGCCGATGGCGCCGCCGGAACCCGTGATCAGATTCACGACTCCAGGCGGCAGACCGACGCTCTCGAGTAGTTCGACAAATTTCGCAGCGATGACGGGCGAATCGCTCGACGGCTTGAGCACGACGCTATTGCCCGTCACGATCGCCGCGGCCGTCATGCCGACGAGGATCGCGAACGCGAAGTTCCATGGCGGCACGACGACGCCGACGCCCAGCGGAATGTAGCGCATGCCGTTCTTCTCGCCGGTGATCGGCGTGACCGGATGCACGCCATCGTAGCGCAGCATCTCGCGTCCGTAGTACTCCAGGAAATCGATGCCTTCGGCCGTGTCGCCGTCGGCTTCGACCCAGCTCTTGCCGACTTCGAGAACGAGCAGTGCGTCGAACTCGTAACGCCGGCGGCGGACTTCGGCTGCAGCTTTGAAGAGCACCTCGGCGCGCTGCGTTGCGGGCACGCGTGACCACGTCGCGAATGCCTTTTCGGCGGCGGCGACCGCTTCGCGCGCTTGTTCCACCGTGGCGGACTGCACGTTGCCGACGATCTCCGTCGGTTTGGCCGGATTGCGCGACGCGAATTGCGTGGGCGATTTCACGTGCTTGCCGCCGATGATGAGATCGTATTCGGCGCCGAACGTGCGCCGCGCGTTTTCGAGCGCCTCGCGCATGGCGCGTTTGGACTGCTCGTCGCGGAACGTGAGGATGGGCTCGTTGGCGAACGGCGCGATTTCGGCGATCAGTGTTGCCATGTCTTCATTCTTCTCCCGATGGTGTTGTCTGACGATACTTCAGCGTGCCCGAGCGGGCATACCTTGGGCGGACGGATCTGGATCGCTGCCACGCTACGACGAACCCGACAGCCGAGCAAGCGCCTCACACCGCGGAGACGATCGCGCGACCGGCGTCGTCGCCTGCAAGCGCTGAGCCGGATCGGCGCGCCGCCACGTACGAACGAAGCGCGCGGCCGAAACGCGCCATGGCGTCGCTTGCGGCACTTTCGGGCAGCGTTCCGTACGAGAGGCGCAGCGTGTTGTGCGCAGGCATCGTCGGATAGAATGGCGCGCCCGGCAAGAAGAGCAGACCTTCGCGCGCTGCGTGTCCGAACAATTCCACCGATGACCAGCCCTTCGGCAGCTCAAGCCAGATGTTCACGCCGCCGCGCGGCGCGCTGATGGCGGAACCTTCCGGTACGACGCGCCGCAGTGCGCCGAGCAGCGCGTCGCGCCGCCGGCGATAGAGGAAGCGCGCGTTGCGGAGATGGCGCGCGGCGGATTTCGATTCGAGGAATCGCACGAGCGCGCGTTGCGCGACGGTGGTCGTGAACGTATCCGCGCGCAGTTTGGCCGCGTACAGCGACCGCATCGCGGCGCCGCGGGCGGCGATGTAGCCGATGCGAAGGCTTGGGAAGAGCAGTTTCGACAGGCTCTCGATCAAGACGACTTGACCGCCGTCCGATGACGCGATGAGCGGCGGCGGTGCCTCGCCGTCGAAGCAGAGCGGCCAACAGGTCTGATCTTCGACGACGATGGCTTTGCTCTCGCGCGCCGCATCGAGAATCGCACGATGGCGAGATCGCGACAGAAACGCGCCGCTCGGATTGTGCGCCGCGGTGTTCAAGTAGATGAGCCGTGGCGAGAAGCGCTTTGTGCCGTCGCGCACGGAGCCGGGCCGCACGCCGTCCGCGTCGCCGGATAGATTTACCCATGAGACGCGTCGCTGGTCGAAGACTTCGAGCGCTGCGAAATACGTCGGCGCTTCAGCGGCTGCGAAATCGCCGGGTTCGAGGAAGGACTCGGCGACGAGGCTGAGCGCCTGCTGCGCGCCGCTCACGATGAGGATGTCATCGGCCGAGACATCCGCGCCGCGGGCCCGCAGTCGTTCGGCGAACAGTTCCCGCAAGCGTTCGTCGCCGCGATCCGCGCGATACTGGTGGATCTCCGCGGGATCATCGAGGAACGTGCGCGCGTAGCAGCGCGCGAAATCCGGGAGAGGATACGTTTCGGGAGCCGTGTGCCCGTTCGAGAGCGCGATCGCTCCCGGCGCGACTTTCCAACGCGACAAACGCAGCGCGGCGACGCGGCGATTTTGCGCATCGTAGCGCGAGATGGCTGATTCTGCATCGCCGCCATCGCTGTCGCGAGAACGCGCCGAGAGCGCAGTCATGCTCGCCGCGCCGTTTGCGCGCGACGGGGGCGCTTCGCTCAAGACGAAGGTGCCGCGACCGGTGCGCGATGCGATGAGACCCTCGGCGGCCAACGCTTCGTACGCTTGGCTCGCGGTGACGAGCGCCACCCCATGCGATTTTGCGATCTCGCGAAGGGCAGGCAGACGCGAACCCGGTGCCAGACCGAGGTTGCGGATCTGGAATGCTATGCCTTCGGCGAGCTGCTGATAAAGCGGGCGGCGGTCGCGCGGATGCAAAACGACGTTTTCCAGCGGGCTGGCGCCCTTGTTCTTATTGACCCCATGCATTACTATAACAATAAGGCCAATGAGTACAATTAGTCAAGCGAACGAAGTCCCTCAACCGTCCGAAATCGTCGCTGTCAGCGCGGCCGCCGACATCGAGGTGGGCGTGCGTTTTCGCTATGCGATGAAGCTCGAGCTCAATATGGACGTCAGCGGTCTTCTGCCGGATTGGGCGGAGCGCGAGACGCGGTATTTCGTGGGGCGCACGGCGAGCGGCGGCGCACAGTGGTATCTTGCGCGCGTCAACGGGGAGTTCGTCGGCTCGTCGTGCGCCTACGTGGACGACGGCTGGCACTCGACGCTCGTCCGCCGATCGACGATCGGCTGGATCATCGGAGTTTACGTCCGGCCCGAATTCCGCGGAAGGGGCCTTGCGCGCGCGTTGAGCAGCGCGGCGGTGGAATGGCTGCGCGGGACCGGCTGCAAGAAGGCCAGGCTGCATGCATCGCCGTTCGGGCGCGGCATCTACGAGTCGCTCGGTTTCACCGACTCGAACGAGATGGAACTCACGCTCTGACTGACGTCAGCGTTCGTTTTGCGGCGGATCGTCTGGGCCGGGCGTTTCGACCTGACCGGGAAGGCGGACCGTGAATTTTCGCCTTCGCATATCGGGCATGCCGGGTTTTGCCATCTCCATCCCAGCGTTGCGGATCGGCATCTCTTTGTCGTAGACCCTGCCGATGTGCCGGAGGTCGAGCGACGGTTTATCTTGCTCTGATTCGGGCGTCATAAGCAGAGGATTCTTTGGGGGCACGAATTGTGCCTATGAAGGGCCGACGCATGTCGGCCCGCGTCAAGCGCGATGTGGGGCGGACGTTTATCGTCCGCCGGCCGTTGTAGGGCGGACGTTCATCGTCCACCGGCCGTTGTAGGGCGGACGTTTATCGTCCGCCGGCCGTTGTAGGGCGGACGTTTATCGTCCGCCGGCGGACCGTAAAGGTCCGCCCTACATTGAAAACCTAACGTATCCGAAGACACCACAACGTCTATGGAGGCGTCATGAAGCAATATACGGCGGAATTCGTAGGCACCTTCGTGCTCGTGCTCGTCGGCGTCGGCTCGGCCGTCCTCGACGGCAAGGCTCTCGGACCTGTCGGCATCTCCCTTGCGTTCGGCCTCGCGCTTCTCGCCATGGCCTACGCGATCGGGCCGATCTCGGGTTGTCACATCAATCCCGCAGTGACGATCGGCCTGGCCGTCGCAGGTAAGTTCAAGTGGGCATCGGTGCCCGGCTACGTCATCGCGCAGATCGTCGGCGCGATCGCGGCGTGCGGCGTGCTGCTGCTGATCGCGGGCGGCGCCGGCGGATACGATCCAACGGCAACCGGCTTCGCGGCCAATGGCTTCGGCGATCATTCGCCCGGCGGCTACGGCACGCTCGCAGCGTTCCTCACCGAGATGTTCTTCACGTTCGTGCTCGTCTTGACGGTGCTCGGCTCGACGTCGGACAAAGCGCCCGGCGGCTTCGCCGGCATCCCGATCGGCTTCGCGCTCGCCGTCACGAACTTCGCCGCCATTCCTGTGACCAACGCATCGATCAATCCGGCACGCAGCATCGGACCGGCGATTTTCGTCGGGTCATGGGCGGTTTCGCAGCTCTGGCTGTTCATCGCCGCGCCGATCGCGGGCGGCATTCTCGCGGCGATCGTCTACATGATGGTGCGGGAGTAAACGGCGCGCCGCTCGCGAACCAACACTTCCCGTGATTCATACGCACGAAGCGACCGAACTTTCGCAAGATGAGCGCCTGCGCTATCGCCGGCACTTGCGCTTGCCCGATGTCGGACTCGAAGGCCAGCGCAAGCTCAAGCAGGCGCGCGTCGCGCTCATCGGTGCAGGCGGGCTCGGCGCGCCGTCGGCGCTCTATCTCGCGGCCGCGGGAGTCGGCACGATCGGCATCATCGACGACGACGTGGTGGATGCATCGAACCTGCAGCGCCAGGTGATCCATTCGACGTCGACGATCGGGCAAAAGAAGACCGCATCGGCCGCTCAGCGCATCCACGAGCTCAACCCTCATGTCAAGGTCGAGCAACGGGTCGAACGGCTGACTCCGGAGACCGCGGTCGATTTCGTTCGCGGATATGACATCGTCGTGGACGGCGCGGACAATTTTCCAACACGTTATGCTGCAAGCGATGCATGCGTGATCGCGGAGAAGCCCTACGTCTACGGCGCCGTCTACCGCTTCGAAGGCCACGTGTCGTGGTTCGATGCGCGCACCGGTCCTTGCTACCGATGCTTGTTCCCGGAAGCGCCGCCAGCCGGGCTCGCACCGTCGTGCGAAGATGCGGGCGTGCTCGGAGTCGTGCCTGGCATCATCGGCCTGCTGCAAGCGACGGAGGCGATCAAGGCCATCATCGGCATCGGCACGCCGCTCTCCGGACGACTGCTCGTCTACGACGCGCTCGACGCATCGTTCCGCGAATTGCGCGTGCGTAAAGATCCCGCCTGTCCGGCGTGCGGCGATTCATCTACGATGTCGGCGCCGCTCGGTGCGGCCGATGCGTGCGCCGGCGACGGCCAGAGGAGTGCAAGCGTGCAACAGACCCCGTTCGACGTGCAGCCGCAAGCGGTGAAGGACCGTCTCGATCGTAAAGACGCGTTCGAATTCCTTGACGTGCGCGACGACGATGAGATCGAGATCGCAGCGCTGCCGCATACGATGCACATCCCGGCGCACGAAGTCGCCGAACGCGTTGCTGAGATACCGCGGGATCGAGACGTGGTGGTCTTCTGCCACAGCGGAGGGCGTAGTTCGCGCGTGACCACACTGCTGCGCATGCAAGGCTTCGAGAACGTCTTCAACATGAACGGCGGCGCCACGCGCTGGTCCGCCGAGGTCGATCCAACGGTCCCCAAGTACTGATGTAACCGCCGCTCCTCGAAGCCGCTGCCAAGGGAACTCGCAGACCACGCCTGGCCGCTAGCCGATCACGGCGACGGCCAGCCCTTCATAGAAGTGGCGAAGGGCGTAGGCGTATTTTCCGCCGTGCATTGCGAGACGTCGAGCCCTTTGGCTGAAGCTGCGCGCACAAATGCGACGATGAGGCGCTCCGTGCAAGGCGTGTCGGCGGCATGGCCGCCGCCTTTCACGAGAACCTCGCGCGCGTTCGAAAGATAGCGCAATGCTGCCTCGCCATAACGCGGCGGTGTGCCGGGATCGTTGCTCGATGAGATCATCAGAACCGGCGCGTTGCTGCGCACCGGATCGTTGAAGCTGGGCGGCATGGGCGGCACGTTCCAAACCGAGCACGCCCGCTGCTGGGCGCGGATTCGCAAGTCGCCAGCGAACGAGTTCGTGACGGCGTTCGCCACCTGCTTCGGATCGAGGAACGGCATCCAATCGGCGCACGAATACGAAAGATTTGCGCCCAGATCAAGACCCTGATCGATCCCTTGGGTCACCGTCGCCACCATTTGGCCGAGCGGCGCGTAATCGCGGCGAGCTGCGCGATCGACCACATACGGCATATAGGCCGCGCCTTGCGGAGCATACAGCATGTGGCGGATGGCGTCGACGTAGACAGCCTTCGAGAGCTGCGCCGTTTCCGTATGCTTTGTGGTCGGGTTGATGACTGGAACCGAGAGCGTGCCGCTACCGAATCGATGCAGAACAGCCGCGAACTGCTGCGCGAAGTCCGGGAAGTGCGCGTGGCAGATCGCATCGTTCTTGCACGCCGCGATCAACTCGTCTAGCGCCTGTTGCGCCCCATCCGGAGAACCGGGAAGCGGCTGGAAGTGCGGTGCCGAGACGCCGTCGAGGATCACGCTCTCGACGCTGCCCGGGTGACGGCGCAGATAGACGAGCGAGAAGAACGTGCCATACGATCCGCCGTCGAGCACCATTTTCGGATATCCGAGCGCAGCTCGCACGTCATTGAGATCGTCGACGGCATTGTTCGTATTGTACTGACTCGGGTCGTGTGTCGCTGCGATCTTTTCGCGGCATGCCGACAGGAGCTGCTTGGGCCATAGATCGAGGAAATAGGATTGCGGATCCCCGGCCGGCGCGAAATCGCACGCGAACGGATTGGAGTTGCCGACGCCGCGGTCGTCGACAAAAAGGAGATCGTAGCGATCCCGTAGCGCGAGCAGCTCCTTCCCGAAATAGCCGTCCATGATGTACTCGGCGAACGGCGTCGCGCTCTCGCCTGGGCCGCCGGCGATCACCGCGATGGCCCGGTGGGATGCGTGCTTCGCACGCAGGACGATGACGGCAAGATCGATGATCCTGCCGCTCCCGGCAGCACGGTTCTCGTAAACGCCGTAGGTGCCGCACTCGGCAGGCGCTTTTGATTGGCCTTGCGTGCAGTGGTTCAGCTGCAGGCCAAGCGTCGGCGGGGCCGCGGCGCGAGCGGCGCTTGCCGCGAGAGCCGTCGTGAGAGAGATGATGGTGAGAATGCGCGCTACGTGCACGAGGGATTCCTTTCGTCAACCTGATGCTTCATGCGATTCGCGGAGTTGCGCACGCACGTGCGTGAACTCCGCGCCGAAGAGGATGATCTGCGCCGAGTAGTTCGTCCAAAGCAAGAAGAGCACGAGCGACGTGAACGCGCCGAACGTCGAGGTGAGCGCGGCGTGCGCCAGAATCGCGCCGAGTGCGAATTGGCCGACGACGAACAAGAGCGACGTGACGGCGCTTCCAACCCAGACGTCGCCCCATTCGACATGGCATTCGGGCATGAACCGGAATGCAAATGCCAAAAGGCACCACATGATCGCAAAGGAAAGCACGAAGTAGAGGGCCTTCGTAAGTATCGGAAACGAGGCGATCATGGGTGCCGCTGCGGCGCCGGCGATCGAAAGTGCGGCGTTGATCGCGATCGAGAGCGTCAGCAAGAGCGCCAGGACGAGAACGGTCGCGAAGGCGAGCGTTCGGCTGCGCACGAGCTGCAGCGGCGATCGCCGTTCTGGTTTCAAGTCCCATACGATGTTCAAAGCGTCTTGCAAAGACGCGAACAACCCGACCGTCGCAATGATGAATATCGCCCATCCTATGGTCTGAGTGAGCGCGTTCGAACGCTCCTTTGAGAATGTTGTGGTCACGATGGATTGTACGGTGTCCGCGGTCGCTTTGCCGGCGGTCGACGTGATGAACCCGTAGATCTCGTCCAGTACCGCGCGATGGTGACCAAGTATGAGACCCGCGATGTGCACGACCACGATGATGAGCGGTGCGACGGCGAATATCATGTAGTACGATATTGCAGCTGCGAGCCATTGGCCGCGATGCCTCTGGAAGTTGCGGTATGTCTTTCTCGCGAGCGACGCAAGCGCTCTCAAACGCGGATGGATGGCTCTTCAGTCTCCCACACGATGACCGTCAGCGAAGCGGGACCGTGCGCTCCGAGTACGATGGTCTTTTCGATATCGGCCGTGCGGCTCGGCCCCGTGATGATGACGCGCTCGCCGCGGTCTTCCTTTACCCCGCCGAGCGCGCTGCAATCGAGTCCGGCGCGAAGAGCGGATGCGCGCGCGACGATGATGCACGACGGCGGCAGATATGGCAGCAGTCGCGAGGCATATGTCGAAACGAAAACGATGGCCGATCCCGTTTCGGCGATGAGCGCCTCCGCTTCGATCACCGATACGGCGGCACGCTCGGTATCGTCGGCGCGGGCCTCGTCTGCATCGATCTTGGTTGCGGGCGGGATCTCTGACGCCGCGGCAACCGCGAGCTCGGAGCGTTGCACGACCGCGTTGCCGCCGGACGCGTTGACAAGGTCGGCAATCGCGCGCGACAGCGCGGACGGTGCCGGGTCGGCGATCAGCATCGCGTGGCCGCCAACTGCGGCGAGCTCGGCGGCGAACTGGTCGTAGAGGGATCGTTCGGATGGGCCGACTGACGTCGGCCCCTTCAGATCGGGGAGGACGGATGGGCCGACTGGTGTCGGCCCCTTCAGATCGGAGGGGACGGCGGTATGGATTGAAGGGGCCGACGCCAGTCGGACCGCGTCAGGATCTCGCACGTCGGCCAGCGCGGCGGCGATGCTAGCGAAGATCTCCGTTCGCGCGTCCATGGTCATGGCCGTTGCGCCCACCACTCACGAAACGACTGGCGCGCTGGTTTCGGCAGTGCGCGGGCTCGCATCCAACGGCCCATCGCGCCGACGCGGATCGGCAATGCGCCTCCGATCGCAAGCGCGGCACGCAAGAACGAAACGGCGCGCGCATACGACTTTGTGTCAGACATCGCGGCCGTGAACCGGCGAATCGCGCCGCGCTCCAAACCGCCGCCGCTTGCGCCGCTTTCGACCGCTGAAGCGCGCAGATGCAAGAGCTGACGCGGCAGGTCGATCGCGACAGGGCATTCTTCCTTGCACGCGCCGCAGAGGGTGGACGCATACGGCAGGTCCGACGCCTCGGGCGTATCGAGCATGGTGCCCGTGATGACTGCGCCGATAGGGCCCGGATACACCCAGCCATACGCGCCGCCGCCCGCCCGGCGATAGACCGGACAGACGTTCATGCACGCGCCGCAGCGAATGCAGTACAGCGACTCGCGCAGCACCGGGTCGGCGAGCAGATTGGTCCGACCCGCGTCCACGATGATGCAGTACTGCTGCTTGCCGGGTTCCGGCCCGAGGAAGTGATGCGTATACGTGGTGATCTTCTGACCCGTGCCGGCGCGCGCAAGTAATGGAAGAAAGACGTCGAGATCGGCAACGCGCCGGATCACCTTTTCGATCCCCATGATCGCGATGTGGATGGGCGGCGCGCTCGCTGACAAGCCGCCGTTGCCTTCGTTTTCGACGACGACGAGCGTGCCGGTCTCGGCGATTGCGAAATTCACGCCCGTCATGCCGACGCCGGCTTTGAGATAGCGCGATCGCAGCTTCGCGCGCGCCGCTAACGAGAGGGTCCGAGGATCATCGCAATACGGCATGTTCAGTTCGCGCTCGAAAATCCGCCCCACATCCTGCCGGGAGAGGTGCGCCGCCGGCGCGATCACGTGCGTCGGCCGCTGGCCCGCCAGCTGGACGATGTATTCGCCGAGGTCCGTCTCAACTGCGGCGATGCCCGCGGCGGCCAAGCGATCGTTGAGTTCGAGCTCCTCGGAGAGCATGGACTTGCCTTTGACGACCGAGTCGGCTCCCCCATCAGCACAGATCCGGATGAATCGTTCGGCAGCCTCGGCCGCAGTCCGCGCCCACACGACCGTGCCGCCGCGCGCGATGAAATTGCGCTCAAACTCGGATAGAAGCGAATCGAGATGCTCGATCGCGTCTTTCTTCAACGCATGGGCTTGCGCGCGCAACGCCGCCCAGGCAACGTGCGCCTGTGCCGCCCGCTTGTGCTCAAGCGAGCGCTGCATGGATGACGCGATCACGGGCGCCGCGTGCGGCGAACGCAAGTCGTGCGCGACGCGGGCGCGATCGTAGTGCGCCGTCACGTCGCTGCCAGCACTTGCGCGAGATGCAGGGTCGCTAGCGGAGCGCCGCTCTTGCGGACCAGGCCGTCGAGATGCAGCAAGCAGCTGGGATCGCCTGAGACGAGATACTGCGCGCCGGTCGAAAGCGCGTTCGCGCATTTCGCCTCTCCCATCGAGGCGGAGATGCGGTCGAACTCGACGCTGAACCCGCCGCCGAAGCCGCAGCATTCCTCGGCCGCCGGCAACTCGACGAGCGTGATATCGCGAACGGCGCGCAGCAGACGCAGCGGCGCGTCGCCTGATTCGAGTATCCGCCGCGCATGGCACCCTTCGTGATACGTGACCGCGTGCGGAAAACGCGCGCCGACATCGGTGACGCCGAGCGCATCGGTCAGAAACGAGGCCAGGTCGAAGACTCGTGCGCCAATCGCGACCGCCGAATCCGACGCGCCGCTTTCGGCGAATCCCGCGCGCGCCATCGCGGCGCACGAACCGGACATCGTGATGATCCATTCGTAAGCGGCGAACGTTCGCGCAAAACGCTCGGCCAACGCGCACGCTTGGGGCCGGAACCCGGCGCTGTGCGCGGGTTGGCCGCAGCACGTCTGCTGCTGCGGGTACGAGACGCTGACTCCCAACCGCTCGAGCAGCTCGACGGTTGCGATGGCCGCTTTCGGCGCGAAGATGTCGACGAAGCAGGGAACGAATAGCGCTACCGGTTCGCCGCGTCGATACGCACGCTCGTCTGCCATTACGCCGCGTTCTGCTTGCACGCCCGCGCCCCTCGTCGGCGCCGTCAATACGCGCAAGGTCTACAAGTATTGATCCAGGAAATGCGCCTGACCGTCGGGCGCTCGAGGTCAGGCCGCCCTTTCCTATTGGGGGACTTTAGGCGAATGCAGTTCACTCGCGCTATCATTCGATTTTCCATCGCCGCGCTATGCGCCGGAGCGTTGACCGCCCCCGCAGCGGCGGCGCCGCGCCACGTGATGGCGGAAGATCTCTTCAAAATATCGTTTGTCGCGTCGGATCAGATCTCGCATGACGGTTCGCGCGTCGCGTTCGTCGTCACGAAGCTCGATGGCCCGAAGAACACGTACCTCAGCAATATCTGGGTTGCTGACGTCGCGAGCGGCAAGGTATGGCAGCTCACGCGCGGCGACAGCGACGCCGATCCGGCGTGGTCGCCCGACGACAAATGGATCGCATTTGACAGCGGACGCGGCGACAAGCAGCAGCTCTACAAGATCGCGCTCGACGGCGGCGAGGCGCAGCGGCTCACGAATGCGGCGGGCGGCGCTTTCGGTCCGCAGTGGTCGCACTCAGGCTCGCGTATCCTCTACCAATCCGTCTCCGTCGCGCCCAAGCCGAAGGCCGATGTCGACTGGCGGGCCGCCGGTTTTACGCCGAGCGCCGATCAGCAGACAAGCGATGTCCGCACCATCGACGTCTTGCACTTCGAAGACAACGGTCAGGGCGAGACGTGGTCGAAGACCGAGCACCTCTGGACTGTGAATGCGGATGGGACGAACGCGCGCGCGCTGACGAGCGGCACAGCGTATTCCGAAGGCCAAGCGGCGTGGTCGCCGGACGACAAGCAGATCGCGTTCGTCACGTATCGCGGATTCGATCCCATGCTCTTCCGCAGCGACATCTACGTCATTCCGTCCGGCGGCGGAGACATGCACAAGCTTCCGTTCCCGCCCGGCTCTCTCAACGGCCCGACGTGGTCGCGCGATGGTGCGTCGCTCTGGTATTTCGCGTCCAAGACGCCCGATCCGGCGGGATATCCGTCCGTTCTCCACTCGACGCTCGACGGCTCGTCGAGCCATCTCTTAGTTCCCGAAGACATGTTTGCGTTCGGCGATGCCATCCTCACAGATACAAAGGAAGGCGGAGCAGGCTGCGGCCCGCTCTTCGGCCCCGGTGATCGCTGGTTTATCGCCAACGTGAGCACGCCGGGCGCCGCAGTTCTCGTGCGCTTCGACACGCAGACGGGCCAGGCGCAGACCATCATCGGCAACGACACCGAGATATCCGAATGCTCGATGAGCGACGACGGTTCGCGCGTGGCATACGTCTCCTCCGATGCGACGCATCCTGGCGAGGTCTTCGTCGCCGACTCGTCGGGCGGCGGGCAGCGACAGCTGAGCCAGATGAATCGCGACTATCTCGCTTCAGTCGCGCTTTCACAGCCCGAGCCGATCGCGGTGCGCAACGGCGCCGGTGAGTCCGTGTCGGCGTGGATCATGCGGCCGCCGAATGCCGTGCCGGGCAGACGCTATCCCACGATCCTCAACATCCATGGCGGTCCGGAGACGGAGTTCGGCAACTCGTTCTTCCACGAGTTCCAGTATCTCGCGGGCTTAGGCTACAACGTCGTCTATGCCGATCCGCGCGGCAGCGTCGGGTTCGGCTACAAGTTTGAGTCGGAGCTCAATGGCAATTGGGGCGATCCGATGTTCAACGACGAGATGGCGGTGATGGATGCCGCGCTGCGCCGGCCGGACGTGGACGCATCGCGCACGTGCGTTTCGGGCGGAAGTTATGGCGGCTACTCGACGCTTTGGATCATCGGCCACACGCATCGCTTCAAATGCGCGCTTGCCGAACGCGTCGCGAGCAATTTGGAAACGCTTCTTCTTGCCAGCGACTTCGCGAGCGGTCAGAGCTCCACGCACAGCTGGGGGAATTCTTGGGACCATCCAGCCGTGTATTGGAAGCAATCGCCCATCGCGTACGTCGCCAACGTGACCACGCCGTTGATGCTGATCCACGGCGATCAGGACATCCGCACGCCGATCGATCAGACGCTGCAGGAATACTCGGCGCTCAAGATCCTCGGCAGACCGGTCAAGTACGTCGCGTTTCCGCGCGAGAACCACGATCTCTCACGCACCGGCGAGCCGATCCACCGGGTCGAGCGGCTTCGCATGATGGCGGAGTGGTTCGCTCGCTACGTCGGGCCGTGACCGCGCCTTAGAGCATGAATCGGATAGCCGGCACGTCGCCGAATACGTTAGCATAGACGTGTGAAGACATCAGAATCCGTGCGGCGCGCATGCGCCCACATCGACGCAAATCTCGACGCCCCGGTGACGTTGCGCGCGCTCGGCCGCGAAGTCGGGATGAGCCCGGCGCATTTGCAGCGCGTGTTCAGCAAGTCGCTGGGCGTATCGCCGCGCCAGTACCAAGAGGCTCGCCGCTTGGAGCGGGTGCGGACGACGTTGCGCGACGGCAAGCCCGTCACGCATGCACTGCACGACGCGGGTTTCGGCTCGAGCAGCCGCCTCTACGAGCGCGCGGCGAAACATTTTGGCATGTCGCCCGCGGCGTATCGGCGCGGCGGTGACGGCGCGGAGATAGGTTATGCGGTGGCGCGCTGCCCGCTCGGACGCGTGCTGGTCGCAGCCACGCCGAAGGGCGTCTGCTCGGTGCGGCTCGGCGCAGAAGAGCGTTCACTGGTCTCGGCGGTTCGCGATGAATTCCCCGCCGCGCATCTCGCGCCGGCTGATCGGCGCCTTCATACATATCTCTCGCGAATCGTGCGTCATCTCGAAGGCCGTCAACCGGATCTCGACCTGCCGCTCGACGTCCGCGCCACCGCGTTCCAGCGCCGTGTGTGGCAAGCGCTCCAGCGCATCCCCTACGGCGAGACGCGCTCGTACGGCGAGGTTGCGCGCTCCATCGGACGGCCGACGGCTGCGCGAGCGGTCGCAAAAGCATGCGCTACGAACCCGGTCGCGCTCGCGGTGCCGTGCCATCGCGTCGTGCGTGCGGATGGCGCGATAGGCGGCTATCGCTGGGGAGCGCAGCGCAAACGCGCGCTCTTGAGCGCAGAGCGCAACGCGTCGTAAGATAATGTAGGGCGCGCCTTTATGGCGCGCCGGCGTTTGTCGGGCGCGTCGGCGGACCATAAAGGTCCGCCCTACATCGCGCCGGCGTTTTGTAGGGCGCGTCGGCGGACCATAAAGGTCCGCCCTACATCGCGAAGGCGTTTGTACGGCGCCGGCGGACCATAAAGGTCCGCCCTACATCACGTCCGCCCTACATCGCGCCGGCGGACCATAAAGGTCCGCCCTACATCGCGCCCGCCCCAATCGCGCCGGCGGACCATAAAGGTCCGCCCTACATGGATACCTTGATCCCCGTCGAGAACGTCCGTGGCGGCGCGTAATGATTTCCTTGCGCGTTCAAGTACGTCACGAAGTACCGGTCGTTGAGCACGTTCTGAATGCCGAGCGTCAACGCGGTGTGCGGCGCGATCGCCACGCCTCTTTCCATGTTGAAGGTCGTGTGCGGCGTGCGTTTGCAGTACCCGGGCGTTCCGGGCGGACAGCTCGCGGAGGATAGACCGCTACCATATTCGCCGTCCACCGAGAACCAGCCGTCGCGGTCGTCGTTGCGCAGCAGGCCGGTCGCGACGCTGTAGCGTTGTTCGTGGTCCGCAGGCGTGTAAGACGTGGGCGACCCGAAACACGGCGCGAGCAGCTCGGTTTCGCAGCCCTTGTTGAGCGAGACGACGTGCGCGATCGAGAAATACACGCGACCCGTTTGGGTGGGCTGCACGAAGTTCAGCGCTTCCTGCGAGAGGCGGCCTAGCTTGTAGTTGATGTCTTGGTGAAGCAGAGTCACGCCGACCTGCGTATCGTCGATGAGATCGTTCGCGTTCTTCTGCCAGACGCGGAAACCCAAGTCGCCAGACCCCAGCGGCAGATGACCGCCGAGCTCGAGCTGCGTATCGCGTTCCGGCTTCAGATCGAACTGGGCGAGTGTCGGCTGCAGCGGAAGGTTGAGCCTTTGCGCAGCAGCCGGACTCACGTTCTCAAACGAGAACGGTTCGAAGAAGCGCCCGACGTAGGCGTAGACGCTCGCGCGCTGACCGATATAGCGAGTGAGTTTCAGCCGCGGGCTGAACGCCCCGAAGCCCTGCGCGAATTGCGTCGATTTGATCGTGAAGAAATCGTAGCGAAGGCCGTAGTCGATCTGGAATGCCTCGGACACGCGCCAGCTGTCTTGGATATAAGATTGGTATGTGTTTCCCAAATTCGGGTTGTTGTCGACCACGGTCACCGGAGCGGCTCCGAGGAAACTGTCCGGCTGCAGTGTCACCGAGTAGTTCTTGAATATGTGCGCCAGATCGTACGATATGCCGGCCGCGACGTTGTGGTGATCCGCGCTCTGCGCGTAGTCGGCCTGGAGGATCTCGTCGACGGCTGTCCGCTTGTCGGCGAGTGTAAAAGTGCACGTCGTCGGGAGAAACACCGCGCCCGGGTTGAGCGCGTTGGCGCAGTCCGCCGGCGTGCCGCCGTTGCCGTACGGCGGCGCCTCGACGTTCAACGCTTCGCCGTAGATGAAGTCGTTCATCGGATCGCCGAAATCTTGGATGGTCGAAGTCTTGAACGCCGGACCGAACGTCAGCGAACCCGTACTGCCGATCGCGTGGTGGATCTGCAGCGCGAGAAACGTGTCGTCTTGCCATTCGTTATCGTCCGTCGAAGCCGGTTCGCCGTTGTTGACGTCGTTTGGGATCTGGAACGTGCTGCGGCTGTGAACGATCGTGATGTTGGTGAAATTGTTCGTACCGCCCGGCAGCGTGAAGCGGACGAACTGATTGGCAGAACTCGAATTGTCGTGCGGCGAGTTGAGGTTCGGCGGATCCAGGCCGCGTGTGGTCTGTTGACCGCCGATCGCCACGTCGAAACCGCCCCCGCCCGCGATCGGCGAGTGAAAGCCGAACGTCGAGTGGAGAGTCGTGTAGGATCCGATGGACGCATCGTAGTCGACTCCAGGCAGCCCGGTTCCGGCCCGCGTCGACATATTGAACACGGAGCCGAATTTCAAACCGTATTGCGCAGGGTACGCGCCCTCGAGGAGGTCGACGAACGAGAGGTCGTTCAGGTTGATCTCGCCTCCGATATCGCGATTGAGCTCCTGCGGCAACGCGACGCCGTCGAGCAAGTAGTTGATGACGCCGTGGTCGCCGTTCATGTGCACGACGCCGTTTGCGCCGCGGACCGCGCCCGGAAGCTGGATCTGCATTTCGGTGAAGCTGTTGTTGACCGGCAAGCGTGTGAGCGTCGTGCTGTTGAGAACGACGTCGCTTCCGCTTCCGTGGATCGGCGGCGACCCGGTAACGACGACGTGCCCTAACGCCCTCAGCGGCTGCAGCCCCACAACGACGTCCGCCCCTCCGCTGCCGAGATCGACGCGCACATCGCCGCGCAAGTCGCCCTGCGTGACCGACACTTCATACGTGCCGAGTGCGAGCGGCGGAAAAGTGAACCGGCCTCCGACGTCGGTGCTCGCCTTTGCAGTGAGATTATTTTCAGACGCAGTCACGAGTGCATGCGCGACCGGCGCGCCGTTGCTCGTAACCGTGCCGGTGAGGAAGGCGCTCGCATTGCCGGCGCTCGATGGCGCCGCCCACGCGATGGAGAGAGTAAGAAACGCCGCGGCGAGCGCTCCGCGCGCTACCATAGGGGCGCTGAGCGCCCGAAATGCCTGGTACATGGATACTCCGTTCGTCAACTCGTCCTGCGCGATTCACGCGCGGACGAACATCAAGTTACAATGATGTGATGGCGAAACGGAGCGGTGGCGGGGGCCGATTGAAGAGCGGTGCGGACCATATCGGCAGCGGTAACGCCGCCGCATTGCGTTCGATTGCGCGCGCGTGCTGTTCGCTCGCGGGTCGCGCGGTCGGAAGGACGATGACGAGTGCGTCGACGATCGCGGGCATCTGAGATGCGGCTGCTCGCGTCGCAAGCGCGAGGATTATGACGGTGATTAGCGCACCAGCGACGCCGGCGGCGATGTCGTGCCCGCAGAACGGACAGCCTTCGCCGATCTGCGTCAACATTCCAATCGCGAGCTGCAGCGCAGCGGTGACGCCGAAAAAGCGAATGCCGACGCCGCCGAACGGAAGCGTGGCAAGGCCGACGTGCAGCATGCGCTTCAGGTCCCGCGCGCTTGACGACTGCTGGCGCAGCGTACGCCACCCGAGGCAGAACACGGCGACGCATGCTAGCACCGTGAGACCGAGATACCAGTGACGCGCGCTGAAGAGCACTTCGTCCGCGTCCGATCCCATGGCGGCGAACTCAGCGGCAAGGTGAGCCACGATCGCGCCCGCGGCGATGAGGACGAGGTAGAACGGTCTTAGGTCCGGTCGGACGAGTGTCGTGCGCATGCTCTTAAAGCTGTTATCGTCAAATTTCTCGCCGGAGCAAAGGCCGTCCCGAATCTGTCTCGGCGCGGCGGAGCGGCGGACCATAAAGGTCCGCCCTACACCAAGGTGCGTTTGGCGGATTGCTATTGAGAATCATTCTCTTTACGTTGGAATGGGATCTCAGCCGTTCTCGCGCGATTTCAACGACGAGCTCTCTCGCCGAATGAGACCGCCATCACGTCGCGATCATTCCCAATATTTTCATCTTGTCGCGCGGCTGCACGCCCGGCGAGGGTAACAACCGGTGATTGGTGTATGTCCAACCATCATGCACCCGCTGCTGCAGCGCGCCGCGCACTGGCCTTTACTCGTCGCCTTCGCGCTCGCCGCGATGGTCTCGGGCCACGCGCTCGAACTCGCTCTGGAAAACGCGGGCGTGCTCGGCGATGGACGAGCTGCGTATAGCCACGTCGCGCAGGGACCAGCCGGGTTGTTCATCCTCGGATTGACGATGTTTGCCGTCGTTGCGCTTGTCGTATCCGTCGTGTGCAGCATCGGTTCCCGCAACACGACGATTGCCTCGATCGTTCCGGCCTTCGCCGCGCTGCGGCGCGTCGGGCCTTTCAGAATGGCGCTGCCGATCGCCGGCTTGCAATTCCCGGCGTTGGTCGCCACCGAACTCTTCGAGCAGCGTTTATCAAGATTCGCGCATCCCGGCGTGGCAGCGATATTCGGCGCCGGTCATGTCACTGCCCCGATCATCCAATTGGCGATGACGGCGCTCGCCGCGCTCGCGCTTGCAGCCCTTGCACGCATGTCGTGCGATCACGCCGACGATCTTCTCCGCGCCGCGCGCACGATCGCCAGAATCTTGACCGCCGCGCGCCACCAGCCACGAAGCGCTGCGCTCGTCGCGTCCATCTGCGAGCGCGCGGAACGCCCCGTCGATCATCCCCTCGCCTTCCGCCTCGCTAACCGGCCTCCACCTGCGATAGCCGCCGCGCGCGCGTAACGCGTCGTCGCGGTCCGTTTTTGCGGTCCTGCGGTCAATTCCGCGACCCGCTAACGCACCTATCGCTTTGTGGAGATATGAACGTGAAGACCCGATTGATCGCGGCTGCGGCCGCTCTGCTCACTTCGCTGTGCATGTTCGCCGGCGCCCGCGCCGATGTGTACGGCTCCGTGCGCGGTACCGTGACCGACGACGCAGGCCACCCTATCGCGTCGGCCAGTGTCGCGCTTAAACCCGAAGACGGATCCACGATCACCCTGACGACCGATTCTGCCGGGCAGTTCTTCGCCCCGCGCGTCACATTCGACACCTACGTGGTTACCGTGAATGCCCCCGGATACGAACCCCAGCAATCGTTTGTGACCGTGTCGTCCGGCAGCGTGTCCACCGTGAATATCCGCATGTCGAAGAGGGTTCTCGGCCGGGTCACCGCTCATGCGACGGCGGGCCACCCGGCTAGCGTGAATGTCGTCAATAGCCAGACGATCTTGACGCTCCCCGGGAACACCTCGCTCGCAAAGGTCACGGAGACCACGCCCGGCATCGTGCCGTTCTCGTTTGGCGAACCGGTCTCGCGCGGTTATCACGGTGTCCTTTACGAGATCGACGGCGTGCCGATTCCCGAGACCGCATCGTCTCAGTTCGCCGAGATCATCGACCCGCGCAACGTGGACCGTCTCCAGGTGTTCACCGGCGCAATCCCTGCGGAATTCGGCGGAGAACGCATGGGCGGCGTGGTCAACATCCTGACCAAGGCCCTGACGCCTGGTGCGCGCACCGGTTATGTGTCGCTCAGCAGCGGCACGTACGGCACGAGCGGCGCTTCGTTCGGCGATTCATTCGGCGGAGGACCGCTCCAAGTGTGGCTCTCCGGAAACATCGAACGCAATAGCCGTGGCCTGGATTCTCCCACACTGACGCCGGAACACGACGACTCCAGCCAGGGCGATCAATTTCTCCGAGCCGTCTACGCTGCCGACAAACGAGATACGTTCGCCGTCGACTTCTCCAATCAATATTCAGCGTTTCAGATCCCGATCGACACGAATCCGAGCGATCCGATGGATCCGTTCTTCAGCGTGCCCGGCACGGACGACAACCAACATGAATACGATCGCTTCGCGAACGTGGTGTTCAATCGGTTGAGCGCCGACGGCAATGGTTATTTCGAGATCGCGCCGTGGTACCGTTCGAGCCGCGTGACGTATCTGCCCGATCCGGCGAACGATCTTCTGGGCGGCGCGCAGTCGTCTACGTTTCAGGACCGCACGGGCACGTACTCCGGACTCACGACTTCGTTTCTCCGCGGTGGTCCCAAGACCACGTTCAAGGCGGGCGTGACCGCGGTCTCGCAGGACTTCACGGGCGCATTCCGCTTGCAATTCTTCGATTCGGAGCACGCCCTCCAGACATTTAACGATAACGTCGCGCAGCATGGCTCGAACCTCGGCGTTTACGTTCAAGAACAAGTGCAAGCATCACCGGTCGTAGATCTAAACGTCGGTGTGCGTTATGACCGTTCGACCGGTTTTGTGGGCGGCAATCAAGTGAGCCCGCGCTTTGAGTTCAACTACCACCCGGACACGAGCAATACGATTCATCTGTACTACGGCAGGCTCTATGCTGCTCCGGCGCTCGAGGACGTCCGCCGCGACGCGAGCGTGATCAATGGCTCGACCGGCGGTGCGTTGCCGGTGTACGATTTGAAACCAGAGACGGACTCGATCTACGAGGCCGGCATTGCGCACGACTTCAGCGGCTCGATGCGAGGCTACGCGACCTTGTGGTATCGCGACGTCGCTAACGTCCTCGACACGACGCAGCTGGGCTCTACGCCGTTGTTCACGCTGTTCAACTCCACGACCGGCAAGGCACAGGGCCTGGAAGTCCACCTTGACGGCCGCACGGACAACGGCAACTCATATTTCCTCTCGTACGGGCTAAGCGAGAGTCTCGCCGCCGGCATCTCGGGTGGAACGTTCTTGTTCTCGCCGGCTCAACTGCAAGGCGCTCTCGGGTTCGCGGTCGAGGACCACGACCAGACGAACACGCTCAACACCGCGTACACGTGGCAGCTGGCCGGCGATCCGAATCGCTACCTCACGGTCGGCACGACGTACGGCAGCGGTTTCCCTACGCAATTCGAGAACGGCGTCGGGCGCTTACCCGTGCATTGGGAGCTGAATGGCGTCTTCGGGCGCAAAGCGACGCCCGGTCATCTCGGCTACGAGGTCAACGGCACCAACCTGCTCGACCACCACTACTTGTTGAAGATCAACAACGGCTTCAACACGACGCAGTGGGCGGCCGGGCGACAGCTGACCGTGAAGATCACGGCGCCTCTGTAACATCGTCGGGGAGATACTTGCACATGAAACGCACACTCCTTCACACACTCCTGATCGTCGCCGTGTTGACGACGATGATGCGTTCCGCCGCCCTGGCGCACGTCGTGTGTGGAGACAGAGTATTTCCCACCACGCTGACGATGGACGACCCAGGGGTGAGCGACGAGCTGTCGCTGCCGACGATCGTGCTCACGCCGACGCCTTCCGGCGAAAGCAACGTCTACGCGTATGAATGGGATAAGACGATCACGGACAATCTGGACGTCGCCTTCAATGGTGACTACCTCACGCAACGCGGCCCGGCCGAGAATGTGAGCGGCTGGGACAATCTAACGGTGACGATCAAAGATCAGCATCCCTGCAAAGAGCGCTACGAGCACGAGGAAGTCGCCTGGTCGGTGGGCATCGTGCGCCTTTTCCCCGGCAGCGGTTCGGTGCAGCTGCGAAACGCGGGCGCGATCGCAAACGTTGGAACTACAGCGCCGACATTCTATCTCGGCAAGGGTTTGGGTGAATTGAAGGCAGGCTACCTGCGCCCGCTCGCGGTCACCTTTGAAGCAAGTCGCGTGTTGTCCGATGCACCGAGCCTGACTCCGAATGCGTGGAGTTACGCGGCGTCGCTCCAATATTCCATGCCGTATCTGCAGCAGCACGTGAAGGCGCTCCACGCACCGCAATTCTTGACGCGTCTCACGCCGATCGTGGAGGTCGCGATGAACAGTCCGGACAGCGGTTCACCAAGCACGACGATCTCGCCCGGGATTCTCTACGATGCGAACAATTGGCAACTGGGTGCCGAGGCCATCATACCCGCGGCCCATGCCACGCGACAAGCGCAGCACACCGGTATCCTAGTCCAGTATCACATATTTCTCGACTCATTCTATAAGAGCTGGTTTGGCAAACCGCTCATCAAAAGGAAATCTTCGCAATGATGACCACTCGCGCGACTGCGGCGGCGCTTGCGCTCGCTGCGCTCCTCTTCGCTCCCGCTCCGATTTGGGCTCACGCGTTCCTCGATCATTCTGATCCCGCCGTCGGCAGCACGGTACCGGCGGCGCCTCAGGCGCTGAACTTGTGGTTCACGCAAGAGCTCGAGCCGGCTTTTAGCTGGGTAACGGTGACCGACAAGTCTGGAGCAACCGTCAATGACGGGTCTGCAGCGATCGATCCAAACGACCAGACGAAACTCATCGTCAAGCTCAAACCGTTGGATCCCGGGACCTATACGGTGAAATGGCACGTTCTATCGGTCGATACCCACACGACCGAGGGCGACTTCACCTTTCAGGTCGGGAAGGGGTAAACAATAGATACGGTCCTGATCGCGACACGCGTACTGCACTATGCCGCCACGGCCTTATTAGAAGGCACGTTCATCTTCTGGGTCTTGGTATCGGGACCGGCGTTTCGGCGCATCGCGGCAGCGCAAGGTCTGCAAACGCGGCTCGATCGACGATTGCTCACACTTGCGTGGTCGAGTCTGCTCCTCGCGGTCGTGACCGGCGGCGCCTGGCTCGTCATCGTCGGATCGCAAATGAGCGGGATGCCGCTTGCCGGGGTGGTGCAGAGCGGTGTCGTCAAGATCGTCCTGACGCAAACGCGATTCGGTGTGGCCTGGCTGATACGCGCCGCGCTCCTCGTCGTATTGGCAGGCTGTCTCGCGCTGCAAAGCCGCACTCGGAGACAAGTCACGGGCTGGATCGGATTGCTTGCTGCTGCGGCGTTCATCGCAACATTGGCGTGGGCCGGCCACGGAGCGGCCACCGAACAGGTGCCGTTTGACGCCCTTCATCTGCCGGCCGACATCCTACACCTCTTGGCCACCGGTGCTTGGCTCGGCGCGCTCTTGCCGCTCGCCATCATGCTATCGGCGGTGGGACGCGAGGGCAGCCCGGACGAGGTCGCGGTCGCACAGGCTGCGACGTTGCGTTTCTCGACGATTGCGCTCGCGAGCGTAGGAACGCTGCTGGTGACGGGTATCGTGAATGCCTGGTTTTTATCCGGCAGCATTCCAGCGCTGCTCGGCACGCAATACGGTCAGCTCTTGCTTGTGAAAGTGCTTCTCTTCGCGACGATGATCGCGGTCGCGAGCCGCAACCGGCGTCGGTTTATACCGGCGCTCACGGCCGCAGCGAGCGATGCCGCCGTACGACTGCGCGCGGTTCGGCAGCTGAAAAGCAATGTATCTATCGAAGCAAGCATCGGAATTTTGGTGCTCGCCATCGTCGGCACGATGGGTATTCTTCCCCCGGGCCTGCACACGGAGCCGCGCTGGCCGCTTCCGTTCCAGGTCGATCTCAGCGAAATCGCAACGCGCGTTCAACCAGTGCTCGACGGCATCGCGATCGCGATCGTCCTTTGTCTCGTCGCGGTGGCATTCGCTGCTCAAAAAAGACGTCACCGAGTATTGGCGGCGTCCGTCGTGGGACTTGTCGTGTTTAGCGGCATCGGCTTGGTCGTCATTCGCCCGGCTATCGTGCGTGCGTACCCCACGACCTACTTCGCATCGACGCAGCCGTATTCGGCGCCGTCTGTTGCTCGGGGTGCGCCGCTTTTTTCTGCGAATTGCGTGGTGTGTCACGGAGCCGGAGGCCGCGGCGACGGCCCGATGGCCGCCAAGCTTCCAGTGCGCCCTGCCGATTTGACCGGACCGCATCTGTTCGCGCATAAGATCGGCGACATTTTCTGGTGGGTGAGCTACGGCAGCGATAATAGAGTGATGCCCGGCTTCGCCAATACGTTGACTCCGGACCAGCGGTGGGATCTTATCAATTTTGTGTTAGCGCGAACGGCCGGCCTGCTGATGGCCAAGGCGGGTTCACAAATCACGAGCACAGCCGCGCCGCCGCTTCCGGATTTCGCTTACGAACAGAACGGCGCCCAGAACACTTTGAGTCAAACACTGAAGAGCGGACCGGTGCTCATCGTCTTGTTCGCAGCGCAACCACCGCGTGCGCGACTTCAGCAGCTGGCAAGCCTGCAGCCGCGCCTCGCATCCGCGGGGTTGCACATCGTCGCTGTCGGCCTCGGCCCGCGGGTCAGTTCTGCGCCGTTGATCGCGACGGTCTCGGACGACGTTCGGGCCACGCTCGCTTTGTTTCGGTCCGGCACGGATGGCGGTGAGACGGAGCTCATGCTCGATCGCAATGCAAGCGTCCGCGCGCGCTGGACGGCGAGCGGATCAGGCGGTCTTGCAGACGACCCCACCTTGCTCGCCGACGCCGTTCGCGTGGCAAGCATACCGGTCGCGGCGGCGAACCATGCCGGCCACGCTCACTAGGAATCGATGGTGTTCCGCGCCTCTGTCAGTGAACGGCGCGCTCTCGACCACCACGCGAGGTAGAGGGCCGGCAGCGCGAAGAGCGCGTCTCTGCCGACCGTCCACCACGTGGCGAACGACGAATCCGCAGGTCCGAAGCAGCCGCACGATGTGTGGATGCCGCGCGCGACGACCGATGCGAGCACGATGATGAAAGCGATCAACAGCGTGCTGGCCGCCGCCGACGTGGCGGGCAAGAACCAGCCGCCGGCTAAATAGACGCCGAGCAAGATTTCGAGCAACGGAAGCGCAACGGCGAGCACGGCGACGACGAGCCCGGGGAGTCCGAGTGCGAAACCCGCGATCGTGGCCGCGAGATCGTCCGGATGGCCGATCTTCAATGCTCCTGCGATGATGAACAGCGCGGCGAGAAACAACCGCGCGATGAGAGGTACGACATGGGCTCGCGGGCCGAACGCCGCAGAAAAGAACGCCAAAACATCCAACCTTCTGGAGCTGGTGCCGGCGGCTGGGTCGGCCTCGCCGTCGCCGCCGCCGCCATCATCGGGATCGCGATCTACGCGTGGGTCCGCGGACACGGAGTTTCGAGCGCGGCCGTGCAGACGCTGCCGACGATGCCGCCGCCTTCGAAGGTCGGCGCGCACGCGATCCCGTTTGAGATCGACACGCCCGCCGGACCGTTCGTTTCAACATCGCTCGCGGGGAAGCCTTACCTCTTAGAGATTTTCGCGACGTGGTGTCCGCACTGCCAGCGCGAAACCCAAGTCTTGCGCGCGGTGCGCGCGAAGATCCCGCCGTCGAGGTTGACGATGTTGTCGGTATCGGGTTCACCGTTTGGCGCTGGATCCACGGCCGGCTCGAATGTTCCAGAGTCGCAAGGCGATGTCGATGCGTTCGACAAGACATACGGCGTGACGTGGCTCGCGCTCTACGACGCGAATCTGACCGTTGCGCGGCTCTGGGGCATGATCGGGTTCCCGACGATCTACATCGTCGACAAGAACGGCGTCATCCGTTATTGGGGGCAAGGCGATCAGGACGCGCCGACGCTTTTGAAAGGCCTCGCAAAAGCAGGCGTGCCGACGCGATAACGCGGCCCGATAGTAATGGTCGGACGGCGGACCATAAAGGTCCGCCCTACTGGCTTGCGTTCGTTCGATTCGAGAGATACGAATTGATGAACGAATTGATCTTCGCGTGATCGACATGGTCGAGCGACGCAACCCGCGTCCACGCGGTCAGCGCGATCTTCTGATGCATCGACGGGTAGGGCGCGACGATCACGGCCTCACCCTGTTCTTCTGCGTTCTGGACATCCTGCGCCGTCGGCTGCAAGTCCGCGGGGGGGACGAGGCGGTTGTCGTAGTCCATGGCGATCGCGCCGAGCGCAGCTGCGACGTCGTCGCACTTGCAGCTGTACTGCAAGAGCACGTTGCCGTGCTCGAGTAGATGCACCTGGACGTATGCCGGCAGCGGCACCGGGCTCAAGAACGAGTCGGTGAACACCTCGCGGTGCGGGCCGGACGTCGGCGGATTTGAATTGTACTTGAAGTCGTCCGGCGTCCCCGGATCGAGATGCGCGTGACCCTGCGACGGATAGAACGTGCCGTAAAACGGCACCGGAGTCGGAGTGGATGCAGAAGCCGAGTTCGTGGCCGCGCCGCCTGGGGCGGCAGCACCGCTTTGCGAGGCGCCGCGCCCGAACAACATGTATGCCGCCGCCACGCAGACGAACACCACAACGACGATGATCGGAACGATCGGTTGCGGCGCGCGCGGCGTCGGTGACGAACTAGACGTCTTTCGCTTTGCCATGCGGCGCACTTCGCGTCGCGGACTTGCTCCGCCTGGCGTCACGCATGGGCATGAACCCGCTTCGCCTCTGCAGAACCGCGCGCGAATGGCGGGCGCCTACGTGCTGGTCGTCAATCCACGCGCCGGTGTTGGACGCGCCGCTTCGATGCTTCGGGCCGTCAGTGCAAAGCTGCGCGTGGATCCCCATCAGGCGATCGAGACGTCGTTGGATTCGTCGTTTGCGCAGCGGCTGTCGACCGCGATCCGCGCAGCCGCGAGTCCGGTCACGGTCATTTCGGTCGGCGGCGACGGCACACTGTCGATCATCGTCAACGCACTTCCGGATCCACGCGCTGCTCGGCTCGCGATCGTGCCGGCCGGATCCGGAAACGATTTCGGCGTCGCGCTCGGCATCCGTTCGCTCGATCAGGCGCTCGAAGCCGCAGCCGGCACGAGCTCGGCGGACGTCGATCTCGGCACGTGCAATGGCCGGCGATTTATCAATTGCATCGGCATGGGCCTCGACGGTGAGATTGCACGCACCGCCGCGGCCATACGCCGGCGCGGACTCGCGCGCGGCATGTCGTATTACTGCGCGGCGCTCGTAGGATTGTGGCGCGTTCGACCCGTGCGCGCTGTGCTGTCGCGCTCAACGGGCGAGGTGCGAATCGAGGATCTGCTGATGCTGACGGTCGGTAACGGCGCGTGGTACGGCGGCGGATATCATGGCGCGCCCGGTGCGTCGATCGATGACGGCGAGCTCGACTGCTACGCGTTCGCCGATCTCAAAGGGCCGCTGCGACGGCTTGCGCTCATGGAGCGAGTGCGCCGTGGAACGCACGCATCGCATTCTGTCGTGACAGGATTCAAGACGTCGTCGCTTTGCGCCGAGTTCGATCGCGAAATCGCGATGCACGTCGACGGTGAATTGACCGCTGCAGCGAGAGTCGATATCGGCGTGCAGCGCGCTGCGCTCTCCGTCGCAGTTTTGTGACGTAAGGGTCGCGCGGCGCTGGCCCAGGAGACGAAAGCGACACGTCCGAAGCGAGCGGTCGATTCACGGAGGCAAGCGGCGATCGCTCGATCGTCTGCACGAGCCATCCGCGCTTCGGTTTTTCTGATTGGAGACGGTAACGAGATGTTCAACCGAATCTGCATCGCCGCGTGCGCAGCTGTCGCCATCATCGCGAGCGCCAACTCGGCGATCGCCGGCACGACGGGCACGCTGTACGGTCATGTCGTCGACAGCGCGCAAGGCGCGCCGCTCTCGGGCGTCAAGGTGACCGCGATCTCGCCTTCGCAGACGGCCTCGGCCGTCACCAATGCGAGCGGCGTCTTCTCGTTCGTCTCGCTCGCGCCGGACACGTACGCAGTGACGGCGCAGGCCAGCGGCTACGATGTCTCCACGTTGAACGGCGTCACCGTCCAGGCGGACCAGACGCAGACGGTCACCATCGCACTCGCCAAGACCATCGCCGTGCTCGGCAAAGTCAACGTTCGCGCGACGACGGATCTCATCCGTCCGGGCACGACGAGCGACGTCTACTCGATCAACGCGACGGGTCAGCAGGCGGCCGCGACACTTGCCGGCGCCGGAAATCTCAATCAGGCATACAGCGCGATGGCATCGGTGCCAGGCGTCAGCGCCGTGCAAGGCCAGCAGGGCTGGTATCAGCCGATCTACATCCGCGGCGGCGACCTCGATCAAGTGGGCTGGGAGTTCGATGGCATCCCCGTCAACCGCACGTACGATAACGCGCCGCAGACGTTCTTGGCGAATCTCGGCCAACAGGAGCTGCAGGTGTACACCGGCGGCACGTCTGCGAACGCCGACGCATCCGGAATCGCCGGCTACGTCAATCAAGTCGTGAAAAAGGGGAGATATCCAAGTTTTGCGACCCTGAGCTTGGGCATGGGCGGGCCGACATTCTACAATAAAGCGTCGATCGAATACGGCAGCGCCACTCCCGATCAGCGATTTTCGTACTACATCGGTACGTCCGCGGTCAATCAGAACTACCGCTATATCAATCAGAACAACGGCGTGGGATCGGGCGGCTTCTTCTATCCGATCAACATCACCGCGTTCGGCGGACCGGCCAATGCGTTCGGCCCTGGATACCTCTACGGTATCTCGGGCACCGTCGACCGCGAGAACATCGCGAACCTCCATTATCAGATCGCGCACAAGAACGACGCGAATACCGATGATGTACAGTTGCTGTACATGGCGAGTTACTTATACAACCAGTACTACAGCTCAGTGGACGATCTCGGCGGCGCGGCGTATGTCGACCCGCTCGTCTTCGGTCCCCCGACGTTCCAAGACGGACTCGTCTACAACGGCGCTTTGATGGCGGCTCCGAACTCGGCGGACATCTCGCCGTATAAATATCCGAGCACGCCGCACGCGCTGCTGTGGAATCCCGTGACGCGCCAGCTGATGGGTCAGCCGCAGATCCCGACCGATCTGCGCGAATCCAACGCCAACAACGTCACGCTGATGAAACTGCAGTATCAGCGCAACATCTCGAGCACGTCGTACTTCCGCATCTTCGGATACCAGCTCTACTCGAACTGGTTCATCCACGGTCCGGTCTCGGCGTACTTGCCGTTCGGCGGCGAGATCGCCGACTACGAGCTTCCTTCGCACACGTACGGCACCGTTGCGAGCTATACGAACCAGCTGAACGACCAGAACTTGCTGACGGTTTCTGCGTACTATTCGACCACGCGTATTCAGCGCTACACGACCAACGGCGGCTTCCCGGGCGCGTCGTCGAACTACGCCGTCACCAACGACGTGAACGCGAGCGGCCAATGCGTCGACGCGCTCGGCGATATCGTCTCGTGCTTCGGGAACGGGAATCCGAATCGGACCTCGCTCTCGAAGCTCCTTGCCGGAGTGGTGCCCGGAGCGTGTCCGCAAGATGCCGGCGAGCCGTTTTGCGCCGCGCCGGGCACGTCGTGGCTCATGACCGAAAACGGCTACCACGCGAACTTCAACAAGCTCAATCCGGTTTTCAGCGCCTTCTCGATCAACGATAACTGGAAGCCGAGCCAGCGAACCACGTTCAATATCGGCGCGCGCATCGAACAGTACACGAACAACCTCACCGACAATACGGTCAACGGCTACGCGTCGCGCGCGTTCTGGTTCGCGGCATACAATAGAGAGTATTGTTTCGGGCCCGGCTACTTCCAACCGATCCAAAAGGCCAGCCCCACCGACACGTGCGCGGCGGACTTTCCGAACACCGCGCCGCTCTCGGCCGTTAATTTCGTGAACCAGAACCCAGCCAATTTCTCGCATGTCGAATTGCAGCCGCGGCTCGGCGCGACATTCGAAGCAGGTCCAAACGACGTGTTCCGAGGGTCAGCGGGCATCTACTCGCGGCCGGCAAGCACGCGCGAGGCCTCTTGGAACACGACGCAGGAAGATCTCGCCACATTCCTCGGCACGAACTTCGCGGCGTACGGACAATTCACGCCCAACCATGATGTCCGGCCCGACCGCTCCACCAACTACGATCTCTCATGGGAACACCATTTCGCCAACAGCAACGTCTCGTTCAAGGTGACGCCGTTCTACCGAAGCACGCAGGACCAAGTGCAGCAGATGATCATCAATGCTCTCACGGGTCTCTTCGGCAGCTTCAACACCGGCCGGCAAGTCTCGTCGGGTGTTGAATTCGCGCTGCACGATGGCAGCTTCTCGCAGGACGGCTTCGCGTTCCAGCTCGCGTACACGCACACCAACAGCCGCATCCGCTTCAATGCGTTCTCGAACGGGCTCAACGTGATCGACAACATGAACGAGTACGTCCAATGGTATAACTCGTTCACGAGCGCGTGTGCCGGCGCGCCCACGCCGACGCGGTACAATCCCACTTCGCTCTGCGGCGCCTTCGGCAGTTCGAACGCGCAGCCGACGTTCGGCGCGACCACGAACCCGTATTACAACCTCCGCGCGCAGCCGCTCTTCGACCGCGGCGGCTGGTACACGCCGTACGACCTCATTCCGCAGCCCTTCGCCGCCGGCAACGGTTATGAGGTGCCGGACGTCGCGAACTTGATCCTCAACTACAAACACGGGAAGTGGGCCGTCTCGCCGAGCTTCATCTACAGCTCCGGATCCACATACGGCTCGCCGCTTGTCTGGGAAGGCAGCATCCCGAATCCGGCCGAGCCGAACTACGGACCATCGTTTATGATCCCGGATCCGTACACCGGCAAGTTCGATGGGTTCGGCGACTTCAAGCAGCCGTCGCGGATAACGATCAACACGCAGTTCACGTACGATTTCACGCCAAACACCAAGGCGACGCTGCTGCTCACGAGCCTTGTCGATCAATGCTCGCAACGCGGCTACGCGTGGGACTACGCGAATATCTGCGAGTACTCGACGTTGCCCTCGAGCTTCTTGCCGCCCACCGGGGGCACGCTTGCGCAGGCCGCCGCTGGACCCGTACAGCTGAAATACCCGTATGCGATGTGGCTCAACAACAACAACACGGGCTTCGTCGGCACGAAGATCCCGTTCCAAGCAGCAGTCAACGTGGATTTCAAGATCTGAACCGAGTCGACCGGCGTGCCGAAGGGGCCGACGTTAGTCGGCCCAGCGAATGCGAAGTGGGCCGACTAGCGTCGGCCCCTTCAATTTTGGGAAGTGGGCCGACTAACGTCGGCCCCTTCAATTTTGGGGCCTTCAATTTTGTGCGCGCAGCGCGTCGAGCGATGTCGTGATCTCGCTGCGGTAGCCGCCGCGACCGAACGCGACCAACGCGGTCTGCCGGTCGATGCCGGAATACCGCGCGCGCGATGCAACGGTGCCGAGCGGCACGTCGGGAGACTGCCACACCTCTACGATGCTCGGCGGCACAGTCGCGCCTTCGGCGACGCCGTTGCCCTGGAATGCGACCACGATGTGCGTCGCATGCACGGTCGACCCGCCTGCGACGAGATCCTTTGGCTCGACCGAGATCACCGTGCCGGCGGACTGCGCGAATGGCGTGCCGTCGCTCAGCGAGAACGTCGGCGCAGGAGCTTGTCCTGTGGAAAGCGTCGGATAGCCGGCCGTCCGGTCGCTCAGCCGAAACGCTCTGTCGCCTATACCTGCGACGGATGCGATGACATCGTACTGCGCGCCGAACGGACCGAACGCGTCTCCACCCACGTACGTCTTCAAGACGATCGGCGGCGCGATATCGCCTGACTGCATCGAGCCAAGCCCGGTCACCGGCTGCGAATCCACCCGCGTCTCGATCCAAAGCGTCGGTTTTCCGGCGACATCCTCGACGCCGAAGCCGGTCGTGACGACGCTCGCAACGCCGCCGCCGGTATTGCGGACGGAGACCCAGTCGCCCGGCTGCGGCAGCGGTGAGAGAAAGCCGTAGAGGTCGGCGAGGGTGACGCTGTCGCCCGGATGGAGCGCCGCCGGTCCTGCACTCGCTGCGCCGCCGGTTGCAAACGCGACGGAGCCGATCAGCGCGGCGATCAGCGGCGCGCGCACGACCGGCAGATCCCGAAGAACTCCATGCGATGTTGCGTGAGCGTGAACCGCAGCTCGTGTGCGAGCGTATTCTCAAAGCGCGTGATCGACGCGCACGGCACGTCTTCCACACGATGGCACTTCGTGCAGACGGCGTGATGATGGTGCTCGATCGGACAATAGAGGTAAGCGATCTCGCCGGAGCCCTGCACCTGTTCGGTAGCGGCGCCGATCTCGCGCATCACCTCGAGCGTGCGATAGACGGTGGCCAGGCCGATGGCTTGGGAACCGCTGCTCGTGCGTGTCGCCGCAAGCTTCTCGTGGAGCTCGCGCGCCGTCAGATACCGGCGCGATCGCACAAAGGCTTCGATGACCGCGCGCCGCGGCTTCGTGGAGCGGAAGCCGCGGGCCGTCATGCGCGCGAGCATGCCCTCGTGATTCGCCGCGCGGCGCGAGTCCGTCACCGCGCTTGCAGCGCGTTGCGGCGCGCTTCCATGACCGCGGTCAAAAGCGAGCGGCGCTTCGGCGAAAAGGCGACAGCGATGAAGAAAAACGCCGTTGCGCACAGCACGATGGTCGAACCCGAAGCGGCGTCGAGATAGTATGAAGCATAGAGGCCTACCACCGAAGACATCAATCCGAACGCCGCAGCGTAGGCCATCATGCGCCCGAATCTATTCGTGAGTTGGAATGCTGTGGCCGCAGGGGTGACGAGGAGCGCGGCGACGAGCACGATGCCCGCCGCCTGCAGCGACACGATGATGGTCACTGCGAGAGCGACGAGGAGTATTGCGTCCAGCACCGCGGTGGGAAGACCGCTCGCCTGCGCGCTGACCGGATCGAACGACGCGAACAGCAACTCTTTGTAGAGAAGCGCGATGAGCGCCAACACGGCCAATGCGAGCGACGCGACCAAGATGATATCCAACGCATCGACGCCGAGGACGTTGCCGAACAGGAAGTCTTGGAGGTCGACCGTGTAGGTGCGCGCGCGCGACATGAGGAGCACGCCGAGCGCAAACGCTGCGGTGAACAGCACGCCGATCGATGTGTCGAACGAGACGTTCGAGCGGCGGCTCACGACACCGATCCCAAGCGCGGTGACGATGGCGAAGATCAGTCCGCCGACGTAGAGGTTTATCTTCAAGATGTATGCGATGACGATGCCCGCGAAGGAGGCGTGCGCAAGTCCGTCGCCGATGAACGCGAGATTACGCAGCACGACGTAGACGCCGACGACCGAACACGTCAGGCCGATCAATGCCGACGCCAAAAGCGCCCGCACCATAAAGGCGTTCTGCAGCGGATCGACGAGCCAGTGCATCCGCTAGTCGGCGACCGCCGGAATGAGCAGTACGTGACTGCCGTACGTCTTGGAGAGGATCTCGTCGTTGAGGACTTCGGCTGGCGGACCGTACGCGATGACGCGATGGTTCAGGCAGAGCAGCTTGTCGAACCACGTCGCCACGCACGACAGGTCGTGCGTGCTCGCCACGATCGTCATACCGCGGCGCTGCCGGTCTTCGAGCAGCGTGAATATCGCATGTTGGCTGGCGGCGTCGACGCCGGCGATCGGCTCATCGAGCAAGAGCATTTGAGGTTCCGACGTGAGAGCGCGCGCGACGAACACGCGCTGTTGTTGACCGCCCGATAGTTCGCCGATCTGCGACGCGGCGCGATCCGCCATGCCGACCTCTTCAAGCGCGGCGCGCGCCGCCTCCACGTCTTGTTTGGCCGGGCTTCTGAAGAAGCCGAGCTTCGAGTAACGGCCCATCAAGACGACATCCAACGCTGTTACCGGAAACGCCCAGTTCACCGATTCCGCTTGGGGCACGTAGCCGACGATGCGGCGGCGCGGATCGGGCGGCCCGCCGAAGACGTTCACGGCGCCGCACTGCGCGGGGTGCAAGCCTGCGATCACCTTGAGTAGCGTGGACTTCCCGGAGCCGTTTGGTCCTATGATGCCGACGAAGTCGCCCGGTTCGATATCGAAGCTGACCTCGTCCAAGACGTCGCGGCCGTAATATCCCGCGCAGACATCGCGCAGACTCACGGCCGATCGCTGTGGTGACGGCGCCGGTCCGCGCGGATGACCGCTGTGCGTGTGCAAGTGCGGCACGACCGGTGCGATCGCGTGCGTGTGATCGCGCGGCGATAGGACGCGCTCGGGTGCGAGGTGGGTGTGATCGTGCGTTTCGCGCGGTCTCAACTTTGAAGCGCCTCGACGATCCGGTTCACATCGTAATGCATTAACCCGACATACGTGGAAAGCGCGGGAGTGCCTCCTAAGGTGTCGTCGTAAAGATCGGTGACGGCGGAGATACCCGCGCCCGACGCGAGTTGTTGTGCGAGCTTTGGCGAGAACTGCGGCTCGGCGAACACCGCGTGGACCTGGTAGCGCCGAGCGTCCGCGATGAGCTGTGCGAATGCGCCAGCCGACGGTTCTTCGCCCGGTACCGGTTCGACGGCGCCGACGTCGCGAATGCCGTAGCGCGCATCGAAATGATACCACGCATCGTGAAAGCAGATCATCGCGCGCCGCTGCGGCGGCACGGTGGCCACGCGCAACCGTATCCATCGATCGAGCGCGGCATACTTGGCTCGCGTCGCCGCGAGATTCCGTCGGTAGACCGCCGCGCCGGCAGGGTCGATCTGTTCGAGCGCGGCCGCGATCTTGGCGGCGTACGATGCCGCATAGGTAGGATCGAGCCAGTAGTGCGGATTGATGCGCCCGTCGGCGCCCGTCACCGCTTGCGGCGCAAGCACCACTAGTTTCTGCGGCGCGTTCACCGAACGCAGCAGGTGGTCCATCCAGGTCTCGAGTCCGGCGCCGTTTTCAAAGACCAGATCGGCGTGTTCGAGCGTGACGATGTCGGATGGAGCCGGTTCGTAGGTCTCGGGAGCGGCCCCGATCGGCACGAGCGACGTCACGGCGACGCGATCGCCGCCGACATCGGCGACGATCGCGCCCAGCGTGGAAAATGTCGCGACGACATCGAGTTTCGCGGAAGCCGGTCGCCCGGCCGATGTGCCCGATGCGATGCGATCGGTCTTCTGCGCGCACCCGGCGAGCGCGGCGATGGCGAGTCCGGTCAAGCCGAGCTTCATCATTTTATCGAGAATCATTCTCGATAAGCATAGGTCATCGCGGCGGCCCTTGTCAAGCGGGCTCGGTTCGCCGCTGTTCTAGCCCGCGAGCGCAGACCTGCGGTATGCGCCAAGTATGCCCTGGACGTATGCGCGAGTTTCGGCGTAGGGCGGCACCCCGCCGTAGTGGTCGACTGCTCCTGGGCCCGCATTGTACGCTGCAAGCGCGATGTCCAACCGTCCATGATAGCGGTCGATGAGACCGCGCAAGTACGTCGCCCCGCCTTCGATGTTCTGCGCCGGATCGAAAGGATCGCGCACTCCAAGACCGCGGGCCGTGTCGGGCATCAACTGCATCAAGCCCATGGCTCCGGCTTTCGAAATCGCGTGCGGGTCATAGTTCGACTCCCTTTCGATGACGGCCGAGAGCAGCGCGGGATCGAGTTCGTGCCGTTGGGCGGCGGCGTCGATGACGCCGCCGAAGGCGGTCGGCGATCGCCGTGCCTCCGTCGGGCCGGCCGGTGATGCCGATCGCGCTGCCGCGCGGCTTTGCGCGACCAGCTCACGCAATGCGCCCGCGACCTTTTGTTCCAACGCGGCGAGTTGCTTGCTCACGCTCGCGATCATGGCGCTAAATCGCCCTTCGAGTTCCGTGAAGACGTCGGACGCAGGCGCGAGCTGCGGCTCCTTTGCCACAACTGTCGTCTCGCCGAAGTCGCCATAAGTCGCGAACGTCGCCGGAGCCGCGGGCGTCGAATGAGTGAACGCGATCGGGTCGATGTTCATGCTCTTTTCCTTTCTTGCTTCGCGTGAGTGCGTCACGCAACCGTTTCGAGTGCGCACGCTATGGCCCGCAGCCGCGCGAACGCGTCATCGCCGGCTTCAGCGTCTCCATCGTGGACGAGCGATTCGAGCTGGTCGCGTATCGAGACAGCGGCGTCCAGCCACGGATCGCCGCCGGGTTGATACGCGCCGAGCGCAAAGAGGTCGCGGGCCCGTTCGAGCGCGTCTAGCGCTCGGCGGCCCAGGGCGGCGTCGCGCCTGTGCTGCTGCGTGGCGAGCGTGGGCATGAGACGGCTGAGCGAGCGAAGTACATCGATCGCCGGAAATCGTCCGGCATCGGCTATCGCACGATCGAGTACGATATGCCCGTCCAGCATGCCGCGTATCGCGTCGCTCACCGGCTCTGTTCTATCATCCCCATCGACGAGGACAGCATAGACCGCCGTTATCGTACCGTTGCCGATGGCGCCGGTGCGTTCGACGGCGGCGCTGAGGTCCGCGGTGACCGACGGCGGATAACCGCGCTGCGCCGGCGACTCGCCGCCGGCAAGAGCGAGTTCGCGCATCGCATGCGCGGTGCGCGTGAGCGAATCGACGACGAGCAGCACGTCGAGGCCGCGCGAACGCAGCCATTCGGCCTGCGCGGTCGCCGTGTGGAGCGCGGCGACGCGCTCGGGAGCCGGCGATCCGGCCGGTGCGCAGACGATGGTGGTGGTGGGCCACGCGCGCGTTGCACGCAGCGCGTCGGCCGTCTCGCGCGCTTCTCTGCCGCGTTCGCCGATGAGCGCGACGACCCGCGCGTCGACGCGCGCATGTGCGACGATGCGCCTCAACAGTGAACTCTTGCCGACTCCGGCTCCCGCGAACAATGCGATACGCTGTCCGTAGCCGAGCGTGGCGAACAGATCGATCGCCGCGATCCCGGTCTGCAACGTGCGGTCGATAGCGACTCGATCCCGCGCGGATGGCGGCGGCGGCGCAGACATCGCGACGAAGCGGCCATGTTGAGCATCATCTACGCCGTCGCCCCACGCGTCCGTCTCCGCGCCGCAGATCCCACCGCCGACGAACGCACCCATTTCCGCGCCATCGCACTCCACGACGTCACCGGGCCCGACGCCGGCGCGTTCAACGAGCAGCTCGCACGTGGCGTTTATCGCGCTCGACGAACGAACGCGCGCAAATGCCTGACCTCCGCGTGCATGGATTTTCACCAGCCATCCAGGCCGGCACGCCGGTATACGGACATTGACGAGCATTCGCTGCGCCGACACGACTGTGCCGCGCCTGCACCAGCCATCGGCGGCGGCGTAGAACTTGGGCGGTTCGGTCATCCCGCGGCCGCACGAACAAGGAGTTCCGCTCGCTCTTCCAAGCGCGCGCCGATCGCGCCCGCGGGCGTATCGATGAACACGTCGCCGGGTTCAAGCCCTTCGTCTGCCGTGACGGCGTGCGCACGTTCGGGATCGAAGGCCGCGATGCAATCCGGCGCCATTCTGATCGCGGCTCTTCGCGCGGCGACACCGGCAGCCGCCAAGGCTTCGTCTACGAAGCGCACGATCAGCCGCGGATTTCGATCGATCGCATAGCGAAGCGCACGGGCGCAGGCCGCCGCCGCGAGAGAGATCGCCGCGGCGCGAATCAGTCGCGGGTCGATACCGTCTCCGTTCGGGGTGCGAGCTGCGCATCGCTCGCACTCGGGGTTCGGGCCGCGTACGGCCGCGTCGGGCGACGCGCACGCAGGCTCGCGACTCTCCTCTTCAGGGGCGGCAATCGGAGCCTGTTCCTTCGGCGGCGATATTTCCGCGTCGCATTGCGGTGACGGTAAGTTTTCTGCGTGCATGAGGCGGCGCGGCTCAAATGGGGCGAAGCGGCTATCCGTCATCGCGCCACGCTGTCAGGTGTTCTTCTATTGAGAGACGGCGTTTGTCGTCGAACCCGGCGAGCACGCGAGAGCGGATCGCAGCAGGCATGCCGTTGAGCACATAGGCTGCCGTGCGCGGAGACTCTGCGCCGATCACCTCGCCGATCGCTGTCGCGCAATCGGTTGGGCGCGCCGCCGGCACATCGATGCCTGCGCGAAACCGCGGCCAGCAGGCGCCGGCTGCCGTCAACACGAGCGCGGCAAGCGCAGTGACGGCCGCAATTGCGAGCCTGCCGTGCGGTGCCGCCGTTGCGGGCGGAGCCGCTGCAATGGGAAGCGCCGCGGCGAATGGCAACACGCCCACGACGACGTCGTCGCCGGACCCCAAGTCGGCGCCCGCGGCGGCGCGTACGAGCGCCGCGACGTCGTTGCGCCGGTTTGCATCGACTCTGCGAGCATCGAGAAACACCGCGACCGTGATGCGTCGGATGACGTCGGCTGTGGACGACCGGTGTTCGACGACTGTATCGTACGCGTAGTGTTGGACATGACGTTCCTTGTCGAACGCTCGTCCGCCGTCCGCGCCATGTTCGAGTCCGGCGTCCGCGTCGAGCAGGCCGTGAGGGGTGACGCGAGTTGACTGCGACGAGTAGACGCTGCCGGCGGTGATCACGCGTACGCGAACCACTGCGGCGCCCGCTCCAAACACTGCGTCGAGCGCAGATTGCACGGAGGACTGCAGACGTGATTCCCGTGCGATCGTGGTGTCCTGTTGAGGCGCGTCTTTCAGCAACTTTCCGTCTGCGTCGGTGACCGCAACGCGGTCGGCACTGAGCCCGGGGACGGCCGAGGCCACGAGGTTGCGGATGCCGTTCACCGCAGCGGGCGCAAGACTCGCCCCGGGGCGAGCGACGATCTGCACGGCGGCGCTCGTCTGCGGCGGATCGCCGAGCGCTGCGATATCGCCGGCCGCAGGCGTTATGAAAACGCTAGCGTCTTCGACGTCCGATATGCGCCGCAGCGCCGCGACGAGGTCGCCTTCTAAACCAAGCCGGCGACGGTCGTCGACGAGCGCGCTCGGCGCAAGGGGGCTGATCGGCTCGGCGATCTCATCCGCCGACGTGGGCACGTGTGCGTGCGGAATGCCGGCGAGCGTGAGGCGCAAGAGCAGCGTTTGGCGGCGCGCCGCCGGCACGAAGATCTGATCGCTTCCCGGCGCGGCTGTGTGAGGCTCGCCCCAGAGCGTCAGCGCGTTCGTCACTTCAGCGATCTGATCGGCATGAAGCGGCGCGTCGAACAGAGCTACACCTGACGCGGAGCGCAGAACGAGAACGGAAGCGATTCCAACAATGATGAGTGCAAAGGCAATGGCGGCGACCGGTGCTCTTCGGCGCTCGATCCACGCTGCTGTTCTTCCGATGATGACGGGCACGCCATCCGGCAGTCTCGCGAGCATGCGTGTTCTACACCTGGGTCTGCAGCAACGAATTCACTGCTTGCGACACGCGCGTGGCAGCCGCGGACGCGATCGCGAGCGCCACAGCGGCCTTGGCGCGAGCGACTGCCGCCGCGGCGATGTCTCCGCCGCCCGCGGCGACGGCAGCCGCTGCGGAATCGGCGGCGCTCACCGCGCCGGCGGCGCCATCGGTGAGCGCGCTGAGTTCGGCGGCGAAGCGTGCGCCTTGCGTCGTTGCGTCTGCCGGCTTCTGCGGCGCGGCAATATCAATAGTTGATGGAATCGCTGTGGGCGTTGCCGCGTTTGAGAATACGTTCACGAAAATGTCCTCTTCAATACTTGTCGATGTCGGAGGCCTCGACGTCCATCTGTTTCGCAGCTTGGAGCGAAGCGACGTTCGCATCGTACGCACGGCCGGCCGAGATGAGCGAGATCATCGCGCCGATCGGATCGTCGTCTGAACCCGTACCGGCGCGCTCGCCCGCGGTGGAGAGTTGGGGCGCGCTGACGTCGGCCGCCCACTCATCTGTTTGCACCGCGGCCAGTCCGTCGCCAGCGGACGTTTCGCCGACGTCGTCTGGGCCGCCGATCGCGAGCGCGTCGTCTAACGCGCTCGAGAACGAGGCGGGAACGAATTGGAAATTTGCGGGCTGTGCAAGAGACGACGGAGACGATCCCACTCCCGCGATACTGCGCGCGATCCCATCCATGGCGGCGCGCTGGGCTTCCATGCCGTTCGCAGCGATGTCGAATGCTTCGTCGCTCATCTGCGGGCGTCGTCGGCTGCGCTGCGGAACTCGCGCAGGATCGCGCGCTCTTGGTCGGCGAGCGCGCGGTAGCGAACGGAATTCTGCGCGGACGCCGCCATCGCGCCTTCAATCGTCGCGGATGTACCCGGACCAAGAGCGCGCGCGACGAAACGGCCAAACCCGTCAGCGCTGGGCTGGACGTCGGCCGCGACAAAACCCGGCCGTCGCGCGTTCGCCGCGTCGAGAGCGAGAACGATCGCGCGATCGCGACCAAACGCGAGTCCGGCTTCGATCCGTGCTAAGGCAGAATCGGCCATCGATGACCTCCTCTCGGCTGCGGTTGCGGTGTTCGCCGACGGTACGCCGCTCTTGCGTCCCCGTTGGGGCGCACGCATGTCCGCATTCTGCGTCCCGCCGCGAAACGAAGTGGCTCTAATAGGCAGCAAGACCCTGGCCTCGATAAGCCGCCATGCCGATGAATACAGTAATATGGATCACGAGCGGCGCGACAATCCCTGGGAGCGTATCTCCTCCAGGCTTGACGAGGCTTTGGACGGCGCGCAGCATCTCGTGGATGAGCCGGCGACGATCGGCACGAGCAGCGCGGCGAAGCTTCTCGACCTCGTGGCGGACGCGCGCCGCGAGGTCCGCGCACGCGAACTCGAAGGCAAAGTGGCGGCGACCCGGGCGCATCGTCTCGAACTCGAACTCGATCAGCAGCGCCGTCGCGCCGACACCCTCGTCCGGATCGGCAAAGCGATCAACGCCGTTCGCGAACTGCCTGCGCTCTTGCAGCTCATCATCGACCTTGGCGTCGATGCGGTAGGCGCCGAACGCGGCATCGTCGTCGTGCCGGATCCCGCCGGCGGACGGCGTGAATTCAGTGCCGTCACAAATCTCGATGCGACGCTCATCGGCCGGCCGGAGTTCGCCGTCAGCCGTTCGATCGTGGACCGCGTGCTGGCGACCGGCGAGCCTATCGCCACCACCGACGCGCAGAACGACCCGGAGATCGGCAGTACGCCGAGCATCCGATCGTTGCACATACGTTCGATAGTCTGCGTGCCCATCAAGAGCAAGGACGGCGTTATCGGCGTGCTCTACGTTGACGCACGCATCCGGACCGACGCTCTCGAGCGCCACGACCCCGAGCTTCTCGCCACGATCGCCGACCAGGCCGCCGTCGCGATCGATAACGCACGTCTTTACGAAGACCTAAGCGCGAGCTTCGGCCGCCTGTCAGCCACGAAATCGCAGAACGATGAGATCCTCGAATCGATCGCTTCGGGCGTGGTCGTCCTCGACAGTCAGGACGTGATCGGGCAATTCAACCGCGCGGCTGAGATGACGTTCGGTCTTTCCGCGACGACGATCGTCGGGCGGCACGCGCGGCTGCTCAACACGTGGCTGCCCGGATTCACGACGTTACTCGATCAGTACCGCTCCGGGACAGATGCTCATTTCCAGACGGAGATCGCCGGAAACCACTTCATCCGCGGCGCGATTGTGCTCCAGATCACATTTTTCCGGATCCGGGACTTGGGCAACGGCGGCACGGGGACGGCCGTCGTACTCAACGACTTGACGGACAGCAGGGCGCTGGAAGCCGAGAATCAGATGCAAGCGGAGAAAAGCAAGCGCATCGCTCGGTCGTTTTCGCGCTATCTCGCTCCGCACGTGGTCGGTGATCTTATGAAAGATCCCGATGCCGTCGTGCTCGGCGGAACGCGCGCAACGGCCACGATGCTCTTCGCCGATATCCGGGGATTCACGGAATTGTCGGATCGTCTGATGCCTGAAGAAGTCGTCGAACTCCTCAACCGCTATCTGGGGCCCGTGGTGAACGTGATCTTCTCGAACAACGGCTTGCTCGACAAATTCTACGGCGACGGCATCATGGCGGTCTTCGGTGCGCCGCGGCAAGCCGACGACGATGCGCGGCGAGCGGTGACGGCAGCGCGCGAGATCCTCGAGCAGGTGCATCTCTTGAACTCGCAACCAGGCGCGCCGTGGCCGCTGTCGGTGAGCATCGGACTTGCGACGGGCGAAGTCGTGGCGGGGCACATCGGCTCCGAGCGACGGCTCGAATACACGGTTATCGGCGATGCGGTGAACCTTGCGAGCCGGCTGCAAGCGATCGCGGCGTCGAACCAGATACTCGCCGACGAAGCAACCTACCGCAAGGTGCGCGGGCTCATCACCTCGACTCGGCGCATGGCGCGCATCAAAGGAAAAGCTGCTCCGATATCCGTCTACGAGCTCCACGCATGACCGACACCCCAAGGAGTGCACGCATCTGAACGATTCGAACGCCGCCGCACCGAACCAACACGGATCTGTGGAAGAAGCGAGCCGTCAGGCGGCGAGCGACATCGCTTGGTCCGCCATGGCGTGGCTCGGCTGCAGCGAGGTCGAAGTCGATCTGTTCGACGATGCCACGTCCACGTATGTGCCCGCCGGCCAGACGTCGGCGCGCGGTGATGCTGTGCAGCGTTCGCGCCGCCTTGCGACGGAGGACGTGGCGCGCCTGCTGCCGTTCGGCACCGTTCTGCTCGCGGTCGAAGAATTGTCGGCGGTCGCCGGCCCGCTCGGCGACGCGCTCGCTGATCTCGGCGCGGCATCCGCATTGATCGTGCGGCTCGACAAAGGGCGAAGGGCGCTCGGGCTTGTGGTCTGCGCGTACGCCGAGCCGCGATCGTTCACCGCGGAGGATCAGCGCCAGGTCGCAGGGTTTGCGCGCGTCTCTGCAGCGAGTCTCGACTTCGCGCGGCGCACATCGCTGGCGCTGGATCGCGCCGACCGCCTCGCGACGCTCCTCGACAGCGCCGCCGCTTTCGCCGGCGAACTCGATCTCGAGTCGCTTTTCGCGTCCATCCACGTGCAGATCCAGCGGCTCATGGACGCGCCCGCGTTCTACGTCGCCGTTGCTTCGACAGACACCGGCATGCTGCAGACCGAATATGCGGTGGACTGCGGACAGCGCTTGCATCCGGACTCGCCCCGCCAGATCGACAGCATCGCGGCCGAAGTCTTCACGTCCGGCAAACCGCTCGTGCTCGAGAGTTCACCGCTGCCCAAGCAGGGCGCAGCGACCGAACACGAGACCATCGAACTGCGAAAAGAATCTGCCTTACTCGTGCCGATGCAGCTGCGCGACCGAGTCATCGGCGTCATGTGCGTGCAGTCGCCCCGGCGCAACGCCTACACTCCCGAACATGTGGAACTGCTGATAGAAGTCGCGGAGCATGCGTCGACGGCGATTCAGAACGCGGGCATTTTCCGCGAAGAGCGCCGGCGGACGGAGGAACTGACGGTCTTGCACCGGTTGGCTACCTTGACGTCATCCGAGGACGACCTCGACCGCGTCATGGCGGCGATCGTCGCTGAAGCCGCCGCCGTCTTTCATGCGGACGCAGCGAGCATCGCCCTCGAAGACGAGAGCGGTTTGTTCGTCGCGGTCGCGGATCACGGTCTTTCGGAGGATTTCCGGCGCCGCCGCGTCATCGACGGCGACGCGCTTCGGCTGCTCTTCGGCGATCCGCCCACCGATCGGTTCTTCAGCGCCGAACGCTTCGACGCGGTCGGCCAAGCCGATCTGCTCAACGCGGAGGGCATCGCGTCGGTATCGCTCGCACCGCTCGTCTACCGCAGCCGGCTCGTAGGCTGTCTCGCGTTTTACGGGCGGCAGAGAAGCGTGCGGTTGAGCGTCGGCGAGTCGCGCCTTGCGCAGCTGTTCGCTGATCAAGCCAGTGCCGCTCTCGAGCGCGCTCGCGCCGGCCGCAACTTGCACGAGCGCGTGGAAGACGAAGCGTTCCTCGCACGCGTGGGCCACACGTTGACGTCGCGGCTCGAAGTGGACAGCGCCGGAGTGCTTTCGATGTTGCGCGACCATTTCGGCTACCGCTATCTTTCGATATTCACTTTGGAAGCCGATTCGTCGTCGCTCGTGTTGGGCGCATCGCTGGGCTATGCGCACGACGCCCTGCGCCTTGCGCCGCACGCGATGAGCGATGGTATAGTCGGCGCCGTCGCGCAGGCGAACGAGGCGATCTACGTACCGGACGTGACGACCGATCCGCGTTACGTCGCCGGTGCAGCAGAAATCCGCTCGATGCTCGCGTATCCGCTGGCGTTCGGCGGACAAGTCCTCGGCGTGCTGAGTATCGAGAGCCCGATCATCGATGGATTCTCAAGCCGGGACCGCCGCATCATCTCGGCATTCGCCGACCGGTGCGCGATCGCGCTTTCGAATGCGCGGCAGTACGCGACCGCGACCGCGCGATTGACCGCGCTCGATCTCGCCCGCGCCGAACTCGAGCGCCACGCGCAGCATCTCGAGCGACGGCAGAGCGAGTTGAAGCTCATCAACGCGGTCTCCGCCGCGGTGAGCGGTACGCTGGACCTCGAACGCCTCTTGCAGACGGCCGCGCGCAGTATCGCGAAGGGCCTGCGCATGGAGCGCGTCGCCGTCGGCATACTTTCCGACGATCAGTCGCACTTGGAAATCGCGGTCGAGTACCGCAGCGACGGCGTTCCCGCGACGGTGGGCGCCAAGCTGCCGGTCCGGCGGCGTTCGGCCCTCGCTGAAGTCATCTTCGAGCGCCGGATCGTCTCCGCGGACGATCTGCAGAGCGACCCGGTCATGCGCGATTGCCGCGACTGGATCAACGAACGCCACCTGATATCCGGCGCGATCGTGCCGCTGGTCGTGGAGAGCCGCGTGATCGGGACTCTCTCCGTCAACTCGACCACGGAAACGCGTCTTCTCACCGCGGATGAACTCGGCGTGCTGGAGACCGCGGCGAACCAGATCGCGGTCGGCATCCGCAACGCGCGGCTCTACGGTCGGGCGAAGGAGCGAGCCAACGAAGATTCGCTCACCGGGCTCTTCAATCACCGCTACCTGCAGGAGCGGCTCGATAACGAGCTAGCGCGCGCAGAGCGCGCCGCGCAACCGCTCGCAATCGTGCTTTTCGACCTGAACAATTTCAAGAGTTTCAACGACAACTTCGGCCACCAAGCCGGCGACGAAGTGCTTCGATTCGTCGCGACGGCGCTGACGTCGTGCTTGCGCACCACCGATATCGCCGGGCGTTACGGCGGCGATGAATTTCTCGTGATCCTGCCGCAGGCCGACGAAGGCGGTGCCCGGTTGCTTCTCAACCGGCTGCACAACAAGATCGAACGTCGCGACGCGGGCTTCCCGCCGATCCCGATCGAGATGTCCGCGGGAATCGCGGTCTACCCGCGCGATGGAAACGATGCGGCCGAACTCGTAGCGCGGGCCGACAAAGGTATGTATGCCGATAAGAAGCGGCATGGCTCGACGCCCGCGGGGTTCACCGCGCGGTAGGCGCTCGTTAACGCCGACTCTCATCCCGGTCGCCATCGTGTTTACCCGTGCTCAACGACCGTGATATACTCTGCGTGCCGACACCATGCGTGAAATCGTTTTGCCGGAAACCAAGCCGGCGCTCGAATGGGTCAACGGCCGGGCCCTCCAAAAGGTGAGCCCGCAGCGGAAGCATGCGCTCGCTCAAAGCGTTTTTGTTTCGGCGCTTCTTGCTTGGGCGATGGAGCATGGGACGGGCCGTGTCGGCACGGAATGGGAATTTCGCGTACAGCCGCCTGGCGAAGATCGCCGGCCGCTCGTGCCCGACGTCGCGTACCTATCGTACGACACGTTGTCGTACGAAGCAGATGATGAGGCCGACATTCCGCGCGTGGCGCCTGACGCCGCGGTGGAAATCATGTCGCCGGGTGATCTGGGGCGCGATATCGAGGAAAAAATCCGCGTGTATCTGGCCGCCGGTGCGAGCGTCGTGTTCCTGGTCGACACGAATGCTCGGGCCGTCACCGCGTGTGATCGCATCGGACGCGTCACGTTCGACGATCGGATGATGCTGTCACACAGCGCTCTCCCGAACTTTTCGATGAGCGTCCGATCGTTGTTCGAGCAACCAAAACCCAGAGGGCGTTAAAACGAAGAAAGGCCGGCGTCGGCCGGCCCTTCTCGAGTATCGTGCTCGCGATTACCGCTTGCTGAACTGGAAGCGTTTGCGAGCGCGCTTGCGCCCGTATTTCTTCGATTCTTTCTCGCGCGGATCGCGAGTCAACAATCCGGCCTTGCGAAGCACCGGACGAAGGCTCTCATCCATCTGCACGAGTGCGCGAGCGACGCCGTGACGGATCGCGCCTGCTTGACCGGTCAGCCCACCGCCGTGCGCTGTCACTTCAACCTTGAATCGCTCGAGGCTGTTCGTGGCCTCGAGCGGCTGCCGAACTATCTGCATGAGTGAATCGCGGCCGAAGTATTCGTTGGCAGGGCGCTCGTTCACGCTGATCTCGCCCTTGCCGAGGGTGACGCGGACGCGCGCGACCGCGCGTTTGCGGCGGCCTGTGCCGCCATGGACATCGCCGGTTGTGTGTGCCATCAGACCGTCTTCAACTCTTTCGGAGCTTGCGCTGTATGCTCGTGCTCTGGGCCGGCGAACACTCGCAGGCGCTTGAGCCGTGTAGCCCGCAATTTGTTGCCCGGCAGCATGCCGCGCACGGCGCCTTCGATGATGCGGGTTGGGTGCGTGGCGCGGATTTCGCCCGCGGTGCGCTCGGTCAGACCGCCGGGAAACTGCGAGTGCTTATAATAGACTTTGTCCGTCCACTTCTTGCCGGTGAGGTGGACGTGCTCGGCATTGACGACCACGACGAAGTCGCCGGTGTCGGCATGCGGTGTGTAATCGGGTTTGTGCTTACCCTGCAGGACGACGGCGATCCGAGTGGCCAGGCGTCCGAGAGTTTTTCCTTTGGCGTCGACGACGTACCAGGTACGTTCGACGCCGTTTTTCGCAAGCAAGGGAGTGCGCATAGTTGGTGTTAGCGGACCTTGAACATCAGAAGATGGAAGCCGTAGCGAACGCTAGGCGAACCTTGCTATCATACGTGACGCCCGCAGTCCAGTCAAGGCCGCTCCTGTCCCGCTGATGTAGGGCGGACCTTTATGGTCCGCCGTTTGCCGATGTAGGGCGGACCTTTATGGTCCGCCGTTTGCCGGTGTAGGGCGGACCTTCATGATCCGCCGGCGCGCCATAAAGGCGCGCCCTACATTCGCCGACGCTAGTCGGCCCGCGGTCGCGATTGCGACCAATGGGCAGGCGATGCCTCACCCTAATGACCTGCGGCGACGGCGGCTGCGTGCCAACCAACGGCAGCAAGCGCCGCAAGCCCGAAATACGCGACGGCGATGGCGATCCTCTCACGGCTCGGCACTTGGTAGTACGGATCGGTCGCGGTCGCCGGGTGAAACGCCGCCGCGATGCGCTGCCACGAAAGCGCGATCATCACAGCGATGAACGCGATGCCCGGGCCGGGCCGCAACAATGCAAAGGCGAGCGCTCCGGCGAGACCGACGACCCAGAGCTTCGGCGAAAGAGCTGCCACGACGCGGCCGCCATCGAGCGGTATGATCGGCAGCAGGTTGAACAAGTTGATGAAATAGGCGGCGGACGCAAGCGCAAACCAGATCTTCCCGCCGCCTTGCAAACCCACGATATGGCAGACAGCGGCGCCCGCGGTGCCAAGCAGCGGGCCCGCGATAGCGATCTCCGCCTCGATGCGCGCGTTCGGCGGCATCTCGCGCATCGCCACGAACGCCCCAAAAAATGGGATGAATATCGGCACGCTCGCTTTGATGCCGCGCGCGTACAGCGCGATCACGTGGCCCATCTCGTGCACGAAGATCAGCAAGACGAAGCCGGTCGCAAACGGCCAACCGAAGACTGTGGACCAAAGCCAGATGCTCAGAATGAGCGAACCGCTCGACAACAGCAGTTTGCCCGCGATCAGTATCCACTTGAGATTGAGCAGTAGCAGCAGCGCGCCTTTGAACTTGGCGGCGAGCGCGAGCAGCGTTGCCATGAACCCGACAGCCCCGGCTCCCGCAGCACTATTGCGCGACGACGTGCCGTCGTGCGCCGGCGGTGTGCTGTCTTGCGACGTGTGCGGCGCGGCGTGCGTTGCGGTGACGATCCGGTAGCCGGGAGGAAGCAACTCTGGCGGCAATCCGCCGCTCTGATCAGCTGGAGTCATGACTTGTATCGCATTCGATGACGCGCCCGACCGGTCCCATGCCAAGAGAGCCGACTGGCGTCGGCCCCTTCAGAAGATCCAACATCATCAGAGCGGCTCCGCATAGTGTACGCGCTCGAGGTAGAGCGCGTGGGCCGGCGCGGTGAAGCCCGCGTCCCTTCGCGTTGCGGGCGCAAGCAGCCGCGCGATATCCGCCGGCGCGCGTCGGCCGCGCCCGACCTCGATCAACGTGCCGACGGTTATGCGCACCATATTATGGAGAAAGGAGTCGGCGGTCATCCAGATGTCGATCATATCTCCGTCGAGATCGAGGGTGAGTGACGTCACCGCACGCCGCGTGACGGCGCCGGGCGGCACCGTCGCGCAGAATGCCGCGAAGTCGTGCTCGCCCACGAGCATGGCCGCGCCGGCCTTCATCGCTTCGATGTCGAGCCGCGCACCGACGTGGAATGCGCGGCCCCGCTCGAGCGGCGACGGCGCCGGCCGGTTCAATATCCGGTAACGATACGTTCGAGCAAGCGCGCTACGCCGCGCAGAGAAGTCCGCGTCGCGTTCGACAGCACGGAGCACTGCGATGTGCGATTCGCGCAGCATACCGCTCAATGCGACCGGCATGCGCCGCAGATCGGTTGGCGCGGTCGTAACAAAAGAGACGACTTGTCCTCGCGCATGGACCCCGGCATCGGTCCGGCCGGCGACGACCACTTGGACGTCATGGCCGAGCAACGCGGTCAGCGCGCGGTCGAGCGCTCCCGCCACCGTGGGCAGATCCGTTTGACGTTGCATGCCGTGTGAGAACGCGCCGTCGTACTCGACCACGAGGGCTATCGTGCGTGAACCCGGTTGCGTCACTCGGGCCGCTGGAGCGGGAACAACAAGACGTCGCGGATCGATGTCTGACCGGTCAGGAGCATGACGAGGCGGTCGATACCGTATCCGATGCCGCCGGTGGGCGGCAGACCATATTCGAGCGCGTGCACGTAGTCCCAATCGGGTTCAGGCGCTTCGGCGTCGCCCGCCGCGCGATCCGCGACCTGTGACTCAAAACGCCGGCGCTGGTCATCCGGATCGTTCAATTCCGAAAATGCGTTGGCCACTTCCATGTGTGCTATGAAGAGCTCAAAGCGCTCGACGAGAGCCGGATCGTCGCGTTTCCGCTTCGCGAGCGGTGAAAGCACAACCGGTTGGTCCGTGACGAACGTCGGGTCAGCCAGATGCGGCTCGACGACTTTCTCAAAGATCTTGTCGATGATGTGCGCGTGGCTGTCTCTGGGGGTGACGTCCAACGCGAGCTTGCGCGCAAGCGCTCGCGCGCGATCACCGTCGAGGATGTCTTCGCGACCGATATCGCCGTAGCGCTGCAGCGCTTCGAGATAAGCGATGCGGCCGAACGGTCTCCGTAGTTGGATCTTGCCGTCGGCGAATTCGTGCTCGCCGCGGATGCCGGCGGCTTCGGCCATATGAAGGATGAGATCTTCCGTCAGCCTGAGCATGCCCTCGACGTCGGTGTACGCCTCGTACAGTTCGAGCATCGTGAACTCCGGATTGTGTGTCCGATCGATGCCCTCGTTGCGAAATGTGCGACCGACTTCGTAGACCTTCTCCATGCCGCCCACGATGCAACGCTTCAAGTTGAGTTCCGTGGCGATGCGCAGCTGAAGCGGCAGACCGAGTGCGTTCGAATGCGTCAGGAACGGTCTGGCGTTTGCGCCGCCGGCCACGGTGAGCAGGGTGGGAGTCTCGACTTCGAAGTAGCCGCGCGCATCGAGAAAGCGCCGCGCTGCGGCGATGATCCGGCTGCGCAGCAGCATCGTGTCGAGAACGGGGCGGTTGACGATCATGTCGACGTAGCGGCGCCTGTAGCGCGTCTCGGGATCGGTGAGGCCGTGGAATTTTTCGGGAAGAGGCCGGAGGGCTTTGGAGAGCACGGTGAGTTCCCGCGCGCCGACCGTCAATTCGCCGGTCTTGGTCCGAAACGGCTCGCCGACAACGCCGACGATGTCACCGCGGTCGAGGTCATCCACGAGCTCGAACGCTGCGCCGAGATCTGCCTGACTGAAGAACACCTGGATACGGCCCGAGATGTCGTCGAAATCAGCGAACGCGACTTTCTTGCCCATGCGCCGCAGACTTCCCAGACGGCCGGCGACGCGCACGCTTGCGCCGGAGTGCGCGGCCGCCCCGAGCGAATCGTACTGTTCGCGCACGGCGGCGGCGGTATGCGAGCGTTGGAAAGTTGTGTGCGCGAACGGATCGTGGCCGGATGCCCTGAGCCGTTCGAGTTTGGCGCGACGAGCCGCGATAAGGTCGGCTTCGGTCGCGCCGACCTCGGGCTCTCGACTCACGTAGCTTTCGCTTTGGCGCCGGTCTTACGATTGCCGCGGATCGAGATGATCTTGAGCTGGATCTCACCGCTAGGCGTGGTGGCGCTCACCGTCTGGCCCGGTTTCGCGCCGATGAGCGCTTGACCGATCGGCGACTCGTTGGAGATCTTCGCGTTGAGCGGATCGCTCTCCGTGGATCCGACGATCGTGTAGTCGAGGTCCGCACCGCTCGTCATGTTCTTGATCTTGACCGTGCTGCCCAGGTGGACTTCGTCGCCGCCGCCTTCGCTCTCTTGGATGATGCGGGCGTTGCGGATCATGGCCTCGAGTTTGAGGATACGCCCTTCGACGAACGCCTGCTCTTGCTTGGCGTCTTCGTACTCCGCGTTTTCGGAGATGTCGCCGAACTCTTTGGCCTGGCGGATGCGGTCGTTGACTTCCTTACGATGGACGGTCTTCAAATCGTCCAGCTCGGCCTCGAGCTTGCGCAAGCCTTCTTCGGTGAGCAGGGTCTCTTTCTCGTTCATCTTCTCTCCAGGTCGTCGCCAGCTTCAAAGCGGCGAAGTTGTGACAGCTCATGCGTATACTATCGTGGCTGTCCTCATTCGAAATTCACGAGAATTTTCTTCTATTCGTCGACTCTGTCTAACCTATTCCGTCGACGCACATATGTCCGTTAGCAAGACAAAAAGCTCCGACTTCTCCGAGGGGAATCTGTAGATGCCGCGGGCATCTACTATCCGTGCGGCCACGGAAGTCAATTCCCAACCAGTGAACTCCGATGCGACGCAAGTTGGCTGGGTGAGAATGCTCAGACCGTTCGCGCGGCCGAATTCCCGAACGCCGATCAGACTTTTGTAGATGTCGACCGGCAAACTGTCGTTGGCCCACGCCCACAGCCAGGTTGAAGATCTCTTTGAAATGGACCCAGCTGCTTGAATGGTCGCTACTACTTGGTTGTCCTGTGCAAGGGACGAAAACACGACCGTACCTTTGTCGAGATCGTAATAGTAATCGCCGAACCTGAAAATCCCGAAGCGCTCGGAAAGCGCCTCATTCTTTGAAGCCAACAAGTGGACGGCCTCATGCTTATACTTATCAAATTCGCGCGCTGTCATGCAAAGCGATCCGCCTCTTGATTTTACCCGTGGATGAGCATTAGGTCGCTGTGGTTCGTACGGGGTCGAGACGTTCGATGCGCGGCTTGAAGTCTAACTGGCGCAAGACTTTCATGTAGTCGTCCGCGCTGACGTCCTTCCACTGCTTGCCAAGCAGCGCAAGCAGCGCAGCCTCCATCACATTTGTGCCGAACGAGCGGCCGCCCAGCGACGGCGTGCTGGTGACGAGCGTGCTGACGCCGCGCACGCGCAGCTCTTCGACATTTGACGGCGTGATCGTATTGGTGAGCACGATTTTGCCGGCGAGATTGTCGGGCATGAATTGTCTGATGAAATGGAAGTCCCCGGCGATCACTTTTGCCTGTTCGAAGTACTGCGGAAATTTCGGCGTCGGCGGACGCTCTTGTTTCTTCCCCGTCGGATAGAAGAACTGAAACGGCAGCTTGCACGCGTCGGGCAGATACTTCTCGGCTAACGCTTCGAATTCGGCGAGCGAGGTCACCGGTTTGTCCAGGCCAAGCGCGAAGATGAAATCGCCGAACATCACCTGCGCGCCGGCGTCGCACAAGGCTTGCGCCATCCCGAAGCGATCGAGCGCGCTGACCATCAGCACCGGCGTGCCGCGGAAATCCACGATCCCATGCTCTTGTAGGTAGCGAACCGTTTCGCGCTCGAGCGTGTTCTTCAGACCGCTGCCGTCCGCGACCGGCGTCTTCTTCACGGCGTCGAGCATGCGCAGGCCGTCGCGCAGCGCGTAGCGCTTGGCTCCGGCGAAGAGATAAACATCGATGCCGCCGAGCCCTATCGCGTCGACGTTCCCGTCAAGCTCGTGAAGCGCGGCGATCGCGCGTTCCAATGAGCCGTCGAAGCCCACGCGCCGTATGTCAAATCGTTCGCCGAGCCAATCGACTTCGACCCGGTGATCGCGCGTCGACGATCCCAGGCTCACCGAGACCACCTGTTTCATTGGGCTGCTGTTTCGGCCGCGGACGGAGGTGCGACGCGCGCGTGACCGTTGGACATGCCTGCGTGCTTGGCCGCACGGGCGAGCTCTCGCGTGGCGTCGATCTTCGCCTGCGTCACCGGCTTGTCGAACGCGCGCATGCCGGCTAGCTCGAAGCCGTTCTTCGTCGCGAGCCGTTCAATCTCCAAAACTTTTGCTATGTTGATGCCGCGTCCGAGCGAATAGTTCTCGAGGCGATTCTCCAGCGCGAGGATCATGGTCTCCGACATGCACGCGAGCGCGACGGCGTCGGGCAGGCCGAAGTCGAAGTTGAAGTTCGGATCGCCGGGGACGCGGATGTTGCCGCCTTCGGTGACGAGCACGTCCGGCCGCTCCGTAGCGACGCGCCGCGAGACGTCGTGCGGCAGCGAAACTTCGCACACGACGGCGCCGGGTCGCAGATCTTCCGGCTCCACGATAGTGGAGGTGGCCGCGGTGGCCGTCAGCACGATGTCGGCGCTGCGCACGGCCGCCGCTACGTCGACCGTGCAGTCGAGCGCCGCGCTGACGTGCGGTTGCATCGCGTTGCGCAGGTTCTTCAGACGCGTCGCGTTGCGCGCGACGAGCGTGAGCCGCGCGACCTTGTTGCCGATGATCTGCGCGCATGCCGACCCGATGGATCCCGTCGCGCCGATCACCGCCGCGTGGGCGTTTTCAAGATCGATGTCCATCTCACGCGCGCCGCGCAGCAAGCTTTGGATCGCCGAAGCGATCGTGTACGAGTTGCCGGTTGTCACCGCGATGGGGCAATTCTCTGCGACCGTGACGCCGCCATCGCCGACCACCGCCGTGAAGCCGCCGAGACCGACGATGTCGCAGCCGAGCTGCGCCGCCAGTTTTGCTCCCGCGACGACGCGCGCCATCGCCGCTTCACGCGGCAATTCCAGCCACTGTTCCGGGAGGAGCGGCGTCGCGATGAAAAAGCCTTCGATCTCCTCGCCGGTCAGGCTGCGGACGCCGGTGATGTGCGAGGCCTTGTACGCGGGCATCCACTCGAGGATCTTCTTGATGAGCGGCATGCCTTTGCCGACGGCCTTCGGCTCGTAGCGAAGTACGTCGTCATACGACAGCGGGTGAATGAGAAAACCGAACTTGCGCAACGGGCGTGTCACCCTCGAACGAGCAGGCTTAGAGATTACCCAGCCGAACGCCCCGGCCCTTCGCTCTTGGCTTTCAGCGCGCGCAGCATCATGAGCGAATTCTCCTCGACCTTCTTCTGGAGTATCGGTCCGATGAGCTCGGCCAACGTCGGCACACCGAAATCGTAGTCCACGCCGAGCACGACGTGGGTCATGCCGTCGCGCTCCTCAAACGTCCAGGCGCCTTCGAATTTGTCCAGGTCGCCTTCGGTGAGCCGGTAATCGATGCGCGTGCGCTCGTCGTCGAAGATGTCTTCTTCGGTCCATTCGATCGGCGCGTCTTCGACCAACGTCTTCCAGCGCGTCACGGTCTTGTTGCCTTCGCGGCGCAGTATTTTGACGTACTCGACATCGGGCATGAATTCCGAGTAGCGCTCCATGTCTTTCGCCAACTCGTAGATGGCCTTGCGCGGTGCGGCGATGTCGATCTCAGTTTGGACGTACGGCATCGCGCGCAGTCACTTCGCCTTTCGGTCCGGCGAAGCGCGAAGCTCCTCCGGCACAAGAAACAAGGCGGCCGAGGTAAACTCGACCGGTATGGCCATCCGCACGGAACCCGCTAGCAAGCCAGTCTTCCGAGTTTTTCCTTGGCCAACGCGGTTCCCTGTGCGAAGATCGCCATTCCCTCGTCGATCTCCGCCCGCGACACGATGAGCGGCGGTTCGAGGCGGATCACGCGCTGCTGGTTCAAAGTGTACGCCGCCGTCATGCCAAGCCTGAGACATTCGGGGATGATCACCCCGGCGTAGCCTTCGCTCACCAGTTCCACGCCGACCACGAGTCCGCGACCGCGCACCGACGCGATCACGTCGGGCATGCGGGCGCGCAGTTCCATTGCTTTGGCAAGCAAGTATTCGCCCATCTCGCGCGATCGTTCGACCAATCGTTCTTCCCGCAGTACGCGTAGTGCCGCAAGGCCGGCCGTGCAGGCGAGCGGATTGCCGCCGAACGTCGACGTGTGCACGAGCGGTGATTTGCCGAACGCATGCATCCAGACATCGCGTCGCGAGATCGTTGCGCCGATCGGCACGACGCCGCCGGAAAGGCCCTTCGCGATCGTCATGATGTCCGGCACGACATCTTCGTGATCGACGCCCCAGAGATAGCCGGTGCGGCCGAGACCCGTCTGCACTTCATCGGCGATGAACAGCGCGCCGTGCTTATCGCAGAGATCGCGCACGCCGCGCAGGTAGCCGTCGGGCGGGATCATCACGCCGCCTTCGCATTGGATCGGCTCGACGATGAACGCGGCGGCGCCGGGCAACGCGCGATCGAGCGCGGCGAGGTCGCCAAACGGCACGTGTTCGAATTCCGGCACGAGCGGCTGGAATGAATCCTTGAAGACGTCGCGACCGGTCGCGGTCAGACTGCCCATCGTCTTGCCGTGGTAGGCGTTCTGCGTCGAGACGATGTGGACGCGCTTCGTCGAGAGACGAGCCATCTTCAACGCCGCTTCCACCGCTTCGGTGCCGCTGTTCGAGAAAAAACTGATCTCGAGATCACCGGGTGCGACGGCGGCAAGTTCGCGCGCAAGCGATGCCATCTGCTCGTTGAAGAACACGCGCGTGGATAGCGACATGCGGTCGAGCTGCTCTTTGACCGCGGCGACGACGGTTGGATGGCTATGCCCGAGCGTGAACACGCCGTACCCGCCGCAGAAATCCAGATACGATTTGCCGTCAGTATCCCAGACGCGGCAGCCCGACGCGTGCGCCTCGACCGGCGATCCCGCGACCTTCATGAAGCGAGCGAGCGGCGGATTGACGTACTCTTTGTAATCCGCGTACACGCGGTCGAAAAGCGTCGTTCGATCATGATCGGTGAGTTCGGCCATGCCGATTCTTTCCGTGCGTGCTTCGTCGTTGACCTCTTACGCTATCGCGGAAAGGGCAGCCCGCGCACCGCGCGAACTGCGCACGCCATGGCGAACACCGCCGCAAGCGACGGCTTGCACATCTCATATTCAGACCGCGGCAGCGGTCTTCCGGTGGTCTTCCTGCACGGCGTCGGCGCCACGAGCGCGTGCTGGTCGGAGCAGATGGCGTCGCTCTCGGGCGCCTTCCGCTGCCTCGCGCTCGACTATCGCGGCTACGGCAAGTCCGACGTTCCGGAGCCCAGCGCGATTTCGCGCGAAGCGTATGCCCGCGACGTCATCGCGGTGATGGATGCCGCCGGAATCGAAAGCGCCGTGCTCTGCGGCAATTCGCTCGGCGGCGTCGTCGCGCTAGAAGTCTTTCGGACGTTCCCGGAACGCGTCCGTAAACTCGTGCTCGTGGATTCGTTTGCCTACTTTCCAGGCGGTGCCGAAAGCATTCCCGATCGGTTGAAGACGCTCGACGAGTTGGGCATCGAGCGATTTGCGACGACTCGCGCGCCGCGTCTATTCGTGAACGGCGCTCCCGAATCGCTGATCGCCCGCGCCCAGACCGACATGATCTCTATTCCGCTTGCGATCTACAAAGCGTCGACGAGTGCGACATGGAGCGGCGATTATCGCGCTCTCTTGCCGCGCATCGACGTGGATACGCTCGTCGTCTGGGGCGAATACGATACGGTCACGCCGCGCCCGTTGAGCGACGAGCTCGCGGAGCACATCGCAACATGCGGATCGGTTTCCGTCGTACCGGGGGCCGGCCATCTTCCCCAGATGGAAAACCCGGCGGCCTTCGATACGCTCCTCACCGACTTCTTGACGCGGCGCTGATGCTCGAACGCGAGGTCAAGCTCGAAGCACCGCCGGCATTCCGGCTCGAGACGATCGCGCGCCTTGGCGGCGGATATCGCGTATCGAAGATCGCCACCACCGCTTTCGACTCGCGCTATTTCGACACGACCGATCGCAGGCTCGCCCGCGCCGGCTGTTCGTTGCGCTATCGCACCGGCGACCGCTGGACGCTCAAACTCCCCGACGTCTCCGAACGCGGCGAGTTCGCTCGCGCCGAGCACACGGTCATCGCTGGCCCGCGCACGCCGCCTGCAGCGCTCGTGGATCTCGCCACGGCATACGCGCGCACGCGGCGGTTGCGCGCGGTCGCGACATTGCGCACCGAGCGGCGGACTGTGACGCTTGCGAGTGCCGGCGGCGCGGCGCTGGCCGAAGTCGCCGATGATCGCGTCTCGGCGCAGCTTTCCACCGGCGCGACGATGGAATTTCGCGAGCTCGAGGTCGAACTCGCGCCGCACGGGTCTTCGTCCGTGCTGTTCGACGTCGTGCGCCGTTTGCAGGCGCTCGGCGCCGGGGCGCAGGTCTTCGAGTCGAAGATCCATCGCGTGCTCGGTGCGTCCGGACCGCTCACGCCCGAACTCCGCAGCCCGCATCTGAGCCCGCATAGCAGCGCGGCGGATCTCTTGCGTGCGGAACTCGCGGTGCAGACGGCGACGCTCGTCGCAAACGACGCGGGCATCCGCTTGGGACTCGGGCCGGAACCCCTGCACCTCACCCGCGTGGCCGCGCGGCGGATCCGCTCGGCGCTGCGAGTATTCCGTCCGCTTCTGGACCGCGCGTGGGCCAACCGGCTGCGAGCCGATCTCGAATGGCTCGGCAACGTCTTAGGAGCGGCTCGCGACGCCGATGTGTTGGTGCAGCGGCTGCGCGCGCGTGCCGCGAGTCTCGACGGGCCCTTTGCGGCGCAACGGGCGCGTCTGATCGCCGCGCTGCACGAGGGTTCGGATGCGAAGTATAAGAGCGTGCGTCGCGTGCTGAAGGCGCCGCGCTATGCGCGCCTGCTTGAAAAATTGGTCGTGGCTGCGGCGCATCCGCGATTGACGCGTGACGGCACGGTCGCTGCGCGCGAAGTGGTTCCCGAGCTCATCGCCAAACCGTGGCACGACCTCAAGTCTGCGGTGAAGAAAACGAAACGCCGCCCGACCGACGTCCAACTACACCGCTTGCGCATCCAGGTTCGCCGCTGCCGCTACGTCGCTGACGCCGCAGCTCACGTGCTCGGGTCCGACATGACCCGGTTCGCACGCCGGCTCGCGCGCCTTCAAGACATCCTTGGCGAGCAGCACGATGCGGCCGTCGCGGCGGCCTACGTCAAACGCGTGGCTGTTCGCACGCGCGCTATGCAGGTGGCGTCGGCTGTGCTCGAAGCCGAGGGGCGCGTGGACGAGCGCCGCCGGGCAGAGTGGCGCAAGGCGTGGTGCAAAGTTAAAAAATCGCGCCCCGTTTTGAAGACTAAGTGAAGGGGCCGACGCTAGTCGGCCCACGTTATGATCGCTGGGGCCGACCACGTCGGCCCCTTCAGAAACGTTGGCGGTCAGCCTGCGAGTTTTGTGCCGCACTCCGAGCAGAACTTTGCGCCGCCCGGGTTCTGCGCTTTGCACGACGGACATGCGACGGTCTGCACCATCGCTGCCCCGCAGTCGCTGCAGAACTTCGCACCAGGCGCGTTCTTCGCGCCGCACTTCGGACACGCGATCGTGGCCGTTGCGGGCGGCGCCGCTGCCGCCGGTGTCGTTCCGCCGGTCTGAGCTGCGCCCGACTGAAGCGCTTGATTGATCATCCCGGGCATCGCAAATCCGAGTCCGGCGCCGACGCCGAGACCGGCCATCGCACCGGCGGAGCCGCCCTGGTTCTGCGCCGCGTCTTCAACCGAGCGCGCCGCTTTGAATTGCATGTACTGATTCATATTGCCGACGACGCCCATACCGGTGCGTTCGTCGATGACTTTCTGCACGTCGTCCGGCGGCGTAATCGCGTTGATAAGAAAGTCAACGATCTCCACGCCGTATTGACCGAAGTCATCTTTGATGCGCGCCTTCGTCGCCGCGGAGAGCGCATCGTATTGCTGCGGAAGATCGAGCAGGCTCTTGACGGTTTCGCCGAGCAGGTTGTTCAAGCGCGCCAGGATCATGTTGCGGAAAAAGTTCTGCAACGCTTCGGACGTGTAGACGTTCTGCGTTCCGACGATCTTGTTGACGAACAGCTGCGCATCGTTGACGCGCACGCTGAACGCGCCGTACGCCCGCAGGCGCACCATCGAAAATTCGGCGTCGCGGAACAGGATCGGTTCGGCCGTGCCCCAGTGCAGGTTCGTGAAGACCTGCATCCCGACGAAGTAGACTTCGGCTTGGAACGGTGACGTGCCGCCGAAGGGGATCGATAGCAAGCCTGTGACGAGCGGCAGGTTCTGCGTCGAGAGCGTGTAGCGGCCGGGCGTGAACGTGTCGAGCGCCTTGCCGTCGCGGAAGAACACCGCGGCCTGGCTCTCCTGAACGATGAGCTGGCTACCCCACTTTATATCAGTGGATCCAGTTTCAGGCCAGCGATGCACCATCTGCTGCCCGGTGTTGTCGAAGAACTCGATGACGGACAGTCCGAGTGCCATGTTTTCTACTTCCTCATGCGCGCGTGGCGCTGGTCAAAAGACTCCGCGATTGGATACTTATAGCGTCGGCAAGAGTTTCAATCGCCCAGCGGAACTGTCCCGCTTGTAGCTGTAAGGGCTCGATGGAGCAGACGATGGGAATAGGATTGGGCGGGTTGTTTGTCACCGTCGTTCTCGCCGTGGCGAATCCCGCGCCCGGCAATGACGCGGCGATATGTCATCGTCTGGAGCCCTTGTCGGAACCTTCTGCTTCCGCTTGGCTTGCGGCCAATTCCGGAACGCTTCGATTTCAACCGGATGACTATTACCGCTACCGCACCGGAGGCATCGAGGTTCGGTCGGATGCAGGCTCCTGCGGTGCCGATGTGGGTGTCTGCGCCACTTCGATACGTCTGTCCCCGGACGGCCGATTTGTGATTCTCGTCGCGACCGCAGGCGACGGCTCGCTGCCCTCAGAGATACTCGTCATTCGTAAGTCCGACAAAGTCGTATGGCGCGCCTCAGTACCGGATCAAAAGCTCGACGTCGGCAGACCGACGGCAGGATACCAAGCCTTCGTCGGCTGGCCGGCATGGAACTCCGCTACCGGCGTCGGGTATGTGCGGTGCGCGCCGAACGGACGCTACGACCTCGTCATGACGGTCGGAGTCAGCCGAACCGTTGAATTGCCGACGTGGCTGATCAAAGATAAGGCTCCGCCGAGCATCACCATCGCGCCGAGCACGCTTGCGTCGCTACCCGCCTTTCTGACCAGCGAGTTTCCCGACTCATTCAGATGGAGCGGAATCCAAAGCATCGCGTTTGACCCGCTATCCGGGGTCGTTTACTTTTCAAATGGTACGAAATCCGGAAGCTTTGGCAGCGATGGAAGTGCGACTCCTTGGTTCTTCAAGCGACCGGATGGGCCGCCCCAAGGCTTGGCCGCATATACCGTTCCGTATACAATCGCAGCGAGCGCAATCGCCCTCATCGCGACGACGCCCCCGCACAACGTGTTTGAGAAGTCGGATCTATATTCAGTCCCTTTCACGAGCGGCGCGGTTTCTATGCTCACTTCCTACGATTGGAATCCCGTCGGGCTGGCAGTTGACCGCGGTCAAGGACGGGTCTTCGCGGCTGATCCGTACGCGAATATCGTCTACCGCGTCTCCGCTGGCAAACCCGCGATTTTTGCCGGCCGCTGCGAGAACTTGGTGGACGGCACCATCAACGATGCAGATCCTCAGATGTGCCAGGGCGGCGATGTCGATGGCGCTTCGTCCGTGGCCCGCTTCAATCAACCAAACGGACTCGCGTACGATGCTGAAGACGACGTGCTCTTCGTCGCCGATACGGGAAACAACGAGATTCGCGGCATCCACCGTGACGGGACCGTCTTTACACTAGCCGGTTCATGCGAACGGCTCGAGGGGTATCCTGACTGCGTCGGCAGGCTCTTGGATGGCAACGCAAAGAACGCGCGGTTCGATTACCCGATGAGCATCGCATACGACTCAAAACACCATATGCTCTATGTCGCCGACGAGTTCAATCACGCAGTTCGGAGCGTTTCGCTTGACGGCGATGTGAATACCCTCGCGGGAAACGGTTCATGCGGTTTGAAGGACGGCGTGGGGTCGGCCGCGTCGTTCTGTTATCCAACAGCGCTTGCGTTTGATCCCAAGAGCGATTCCATCTTCGTGATCGACGGCGGCAACAATGCGCTACGCCGGATGTCGCTCGATGGCGGGGTCGCTACGGTCGCTAACGTTCTGTTCTAGCGGCGAACTCTCGATCTTTGGCCTCGGGCCCAACGGCCGTAAGCACACCGACGGCGACGAAGACGGCGAGCGCGACGATCGCAAGCACGCGCGCGTAGTCTGCCCCGCCGCCAGCTGATGGAAAGCGCGCAGCGAGCATCGCTTGCCACTGCGCAGCCCCGGCGGAGATGAGATTCCCCATTTGATAGGTGAAACCGGGAAACGTACCGCGCACCGTGGGAGGCGAGAGTTCGTTGAGGTGCGCGGGCACGATCCCCCACGCGCCTTGCACCATGAACTGCATGCAGAATCCGCCCACGCCGAGCAACGCCGCGCTCGGCGCAAAGGCCCATAGCGGAATGACGCACGCGCCAAGCGCGACCGCGATGACGATCGAATATCGTCGGCCCAAACGCTGCGATAGACCGCCAAAAAGCGTGCCGCCCAGGATCGCGCCGACGTTCATGATGATCGTGAGGAGCGAGACTTGTCCGACGCTGAAGCCACGTTGCTTCTCGAGGAAGGTCGGATAGAGATCCTGCGTGCCGTGCGACATGAAGTTGAACGCCGCCATCAAGACGATCGCGTATAAGAAGAGCGGTGCGTTGGCGAGGGCGCTCCGCCAAAGGCCCGCCGTCGGTCCGACGCGCGCCACGCCCTCCTTCCACACCGCCGATTCCGGCACGTGCGCGCGGATGTAGAAGATCAGAAGCGCCGGCAGCGTCCCCACGATGAACATGCCGCGCCAGCCGAAATGCGGAAAGACAAGAAAGTAGACGATCGCGGCGATGAGGTATCCCGTCGCGTAGCCCTGTTGCAAGACGCCCGAGAAGAAGCCGCGCGATTTCGCGGGCAGCGCCTCCATCGCTAGCGCGGCGCCGACGCCCCATTCGCCGCCCATCGCGATGCCGTAGAGCGCACGCAGACCGATGAATGCCCAGTAGTTCGGCGCGAACGCAGTCAGGAGTTCGAGCAGCGAATACAGGCCGATGTCGATCATCAGCGGCATGCGTCGCCCGAAACGGTCCGCGAACCAGCCGAAGATGAGCGCACCGAGCGGCCGCAGCATCAGCGTTATCGTGATCGCAAAAGCGATCTCGGGGATTGATCGGCCGAAGTCGCCGGCGATGCGCGCGACGACAAACGTGACAAGGAAGAAGTCGAATGCGTCGAGCGTCCACCCGAGAAAGCTCGCCGTGAACGTCTTGCGCTGATCGCCTGTGAGTGAGCGCAGCATCGCGAGAGCGGTCATGCCGCGCTCGTTATGCGTATGATGTAGGCCCGACCTCTACGATAAGAAGGGGCCGACGCCAGTCGGCCCCTTCTGAACAGCGAACTACGGCGGTTACGGAGTCGGAAGGCCGTCGAACAGGTGCTTGCGTCCTTGGAAACGCCGGTCGAAATCGGCCGTGAGCGCATCGAGCGACGTCAATGCGGCGCGCAGGCGATCCGGGTCGGTACCGGCCGTCTCCACGGCCGTCGCGGCGCCGTCGAATTTCGAGACTTCGTTCATGATCGCGGCGTCGTATTGGTAGATCTGGATGAGCTGAGCATCGCCGATCTGCACGTGGTCGAACACGGCGTTATAACCGTAGTCGGCGAAGCGCATTTGATCCGCGAGACGCTCGAGCTTGCGGCTGCTCTGATCGATGAGCGCGAGGCTGTCGAGTTTTCCCGAACGCGATAGTGCATCGACGACTCGATCGAGGCGGTCTTTGACCGCGCTGATATGCTCGCCGATGACGGCGCGCATCTGTTTGTCGGCGATGCGGCGATCTTCTGCAGCCTTGTATCCCGCAAAGCCCGGTATGTGCATCGCGAGATTGTTGAGCGCTTCGCCGACGGTCGCCGGATGACCGAGCGGACCAGGTGCGGGAGGCGGCGTGCCGGTCGTCGTCGTTGAGACGGTAGGCGAACCCGGAGGCAAGGGAACCGGATTGATATCCATGATCGACTTTTCGAGCTCCTATCGCTAGTACCAGCTTGCTTTTGCGCGGTCAGGTACGTATATCGAAGTGCGGTCCTGCTTGTTACACTCGCTGCTCACCGCGGGACGAATGCCTACCGCAACGGCTACACGGCGACCTCCATCGCGTCCTCAGTGCCGACCGTCACCGCTGGCCGCGTCCGCGCCGTCGCGAGCAATTCGCGCACGGAGTCCGCGTCGGGCGTATGATTGATCTGCTCGCGCAGGGCCGACGCACCAGCGATGCCGCGGATGTACCACGCCAAATGTTTGCGCATTTGGAACACGCCGGACTTCTCGCCGTACCGCTCGACCATCGCGTCGAGGTGTGCGCGCGCGAAATCGATCCGCTCTTCGACGGACGGCGGTCCGGGCAGCGGTTCCCCCGCCATCGCAGCGGCGATACCGCGGATGAGCCATGGGTTGCCGAGCGCGGCTCTGCCGATCATCACCGCGTCGACGCCGGATTCTTCATAGCAGCGCAGCGCGTCCGCGGCGCTTGCGATGTCGCCGTTGCCGATCACCGGCACGCTCACGGTCTCTTTCAAACGCGTTATGTACGACCAGTCCGCCGACGGTTTGTAGAATTGTTTGCCGTAGCGCCCGTGGAGCGTGAACGCATCGATGCCGACTGCCTCGGCTCGTTTTGCGATCTCCAAGTACGTAAAGTTGTCGCGCTCCCAGCCCAGGCGCATCTTCACCGTGACGGGTACGCGCTTGACGGCCTTGCGAACCGCGGCGCAGATCGCGACGGCAAGATCGGGATCGCGCAGGATCGCGGCGCCGTCGCCGCCTTTCACGATCTTCGGCGCAGGGCAGCCGAAGTTGATGTCGACGATGTCCGCACCGCACTCCTCGACAAAGGCCGCAGCCTGCGCCATCACCGCTGGATCATTGCCGTGGAGCTGCACCGAAGTCGGGCGCTCTTCGGGATAGACGTCGATCATCTCGAGCGTGCGCTTGTTCATGCGCACGAGCGACTGAGCCGAGACGAACTCGCTCACCGTCAATCCAAAGCCGAACGGTTTGAACAATTTGCGGAAGAGCGCGTTTGTGACGCCCGCCATGGGAGCGAGCGCGATCGGCGGCGACATCTCGATGCCGGCAATGCGCAGCGGCGGAGCGGGTTTCATGATATTCGCCGTTTCGGCTTTGACCATCTGGCCGCCTGGCATGATGCGCGCCGGGCGACTGCGAAGTTGCGCTGCCTTGAGGGCACGGAAAGGATAACGTGATGCCGAGCGACGTGCTCGACGTACCCGCGCGTCTGATGGATGACGTCGTCTCGGTGCGCCGCGATCTCCACATGCATCCCGAGTTGGGATTCGAAGAAGTTCGGACCGCGGGCATCGTCGCCGAGCGGCTCAAGGCGCTCGGATACGAAGTCCGGACCGGCATCGGTCGGACCGGCGTGGTCGGTATACTTCGCACGCGCAAACCAGGGCGCACGATCTTGCTGCGCGCGGACATGGACGGTCTGCCGGTGGAAGAGCGAAGCGAGGTGGGCTTTGCTTCCGTCAATCGCGGAACCATGCACGCCTGCGGCCACGACGGACACGTGGCGATACTGCTGGGCGCGGCCGAGATGATCATGGAACGCCGCGATCTTTTGTGCGGCACGATCGTGCTCTGCTTCCAGCCGGCTGAAGAAGGCCGCGGCGGCGCGAAGGCGATGATCGAAGACGGCGTGCTTGCCGACCCGCATATCGAACGCGTCTACGGTCTCCATCTTGCTTCCTTATATCCGGTGGGAGTCGTCGCTGTGAAACCGGGTCCGGCGATGGCGTCGAGCGATTCGATCGAGATCACGATTCACGGGCGCGGAGGTCATGGTGCTGCACCGCACCAGACGGTGGACCCGGTCTTGACCGCCGCGCAATTCGTCACGAGCGTTCAATCGATTGTCAGCCGGAGCGTGGATCCGATCCAGCCAGCGGTGGTGACGATCGGCGCGATCAACGGCGGCACCATTCACAACGTCATCCCCGATAATGTCAGACTGTTGGGCACCGTAAGGGCTTTTGACGCCGACGTTCGCGCTCAGATGAAGCCGAAGATCGAACGCGTCCTCAAGGGCTGCTGCGAGGGCGCCGGGGCCACGTACGACTACGAGTACCTGTGGCGCTATCCCGTCACCGTCAACGACGCGACGGAGGCCGCATACATCCGCGATCTTGCAGCGCGCACGTTAGGCGAATCGAGATCCGTGCCGTTCGAGCCGACGATGGGCGCTGAGGATTTCTCGTTCATGCTCGAGCAGCGGCCCGGCTGCTTCTTCTTCCTCGGATCGCAAAGCGGACCCGAAACGGCGGTCGCTCACCATAATGCGCGTTTCGCGATCGACGAACGCTGCCTCGAAGCCGGCGTGCGCATGATGACGGCGATCGCCTTGGATGCGCCGCAGATCAAGCCTGAGTGAAGACATTCTGGCGCTGGGTCGGGACCCTGTTCTTTTTTTTCGCGTTCGTATTTTTGACTGTGGCGGGGATCGGCACGACCATTCCCATCTGGCATTCGACCAAGTGCGCGGCCGACATCGCTGCGCCGTCCGACGCCCTCTTCGGCGCTATCGCAGACGACGGATCGTCTGCGTCATGGCGGCCGGAGCTACGGAGCGTCACGCTCGTCTCGGGTTCCGGACCCACCACGGTTTGGCGCGAGACATACAAGAGCGGCCAGGAACTGACCCTGTACACGAACAGGTTGGGTTACGCCTCAGGTAGACAGCTAGTCCGCGACATCCCGTTCGATCCTCGACTCGGATTCGACGGCAACTGGGTATTTAATGTGGGCAAATCCGGACAACGCGGCGAAAACAAAACGCGAGTCGCGATCAACGAACAAGGCCACATTTACAATCCGGTGTTCAGGTTTCTGACGAAGTACGTGTTCGGCTACTCCGGTTCGATTCGCACGTACCTCACGGATCTCGGTGCGAAGTTCGGTGAGAAGCCGGCCGTAGCGTGCATCTCATCCCCATAACGTAGTGCTACCAGCGTGAAATGACCATCTTCTTGCGCGTGTAAAATTCCACAGCGTCCTGACCTTGCATGTGCAGGTCGCCGTAGAACGAGCCCTTCCAGCCCGAAAACGGATAGAAGCCGAACGGCTGCGCCGTGCCGACGTTGACGCCGACCATGCCGGCCTGCACCGTATCGCGAAAGCGCCGCGCCGACGCGCCGCTGGATGTGAAGATCGCCGACATGTTGCCGTATGCCGATGTGTTGGCGAGCGCGATCGCCTCGTCGAGCGAATCGGCATACGCGACCGAGAGAACGGGGCCGAAGATCTCATCGCGTCCGGCCGCCATCTCGTGGGTGACGCCATCGAGAACCGTCGGTCCCACGAAGTAACCGGGCTGCTGGACGTAGCCGCGGCCGTCCACCGGAATGCGCGCGCCGTCTGAGACGCCTTTGGCGATGTGGTCCAGGACGCGGGTGCGGTGCTCGTCGCGGATGAGCGGGCCGATGTCCACGCCTTCGCGATCGCCCGGACCCACGACAAGTTTTTCCGCGCTTTCCGTCAACGCCGCAAGAAGCGGCTTGCCGGAAGAACCGATGGCCACAGCGACGCTGCCCGCAAGACATCGCTCTCCCGCGTTGCCGAACGCCGAGTTCAATATGGACGGAATCGCGCTTGCGATGTCCGCATCCGGCATCACGAAGATGTGGTTCTTCGCGCCGCCGGCCGACTGCACGCGCTTGCCGGTTCGCGCCGCTTCGCGGTACACGTGCGATGCGACGGCTTCGGATCCGACGAACGAAACGGCGGCAACTCTGTCGTGCGTGATCAGCGCGTTGACGCATTCGGACGTGCCATGAACGACGTTGAGCACGCCGTCAGGAAAGCCGGCCTGCGAGAAGAGTTCCGCTAGACGTACGGCGCCGAGAGGCGTCCGTTCCGACGGCTTGAGCACAAACGTGTTGCCGCACACCACCGCGAGCGGAAACATCCACAGTGGAATCATCACCGGAAAATTGAACGGCGTGATCCCCGCGACGACGCCGACCGGATAGCGATAGCAGTCCTGATCCACGCCGGCGCCGACTTCGCGCAACGTTCGGCCCTGCAAAATCGTCGTCGCCGCGCAGGCAAAATCCACGACTTCGATGCCGCGCCGAACTTCGCCGCGCGCTTCGGCAAGCGTCTTGCCGTGATGCCGCGTGATGATGGCGGCAAGTTCGTCCACATGCTTTTCGAGCAGTGCTTTGTAGGCGAACATCAGCCGCTGGCGGTCCATGACCGTCGTGCGGCTCCAATCTTCGAATGCTGCTGCAGCCGCAGCGACCGCGCGATCCACGTCCGCGCCGGTGCTCAAAGGCACCCGTTCGATCTCCTCGGCCGTGGCGGGATTAAAGACCGGCAACGTCTCTCGCTGCAAGCGCTCCCACTTCGCACCGATCAATACAGGGATCACGAAGGGGCGCTTTGCCCTTTGCCCGGGTTCAGCCGGCGCGCAAATGCGGCCAGCGCTTCGAGCAGCGCGACGACGCGCTGCTTCGTCTCCTCGTCCGTCAGGTCGCCGTTCTCGTCGAATTTGGTCCGAGCCCGCATTATGTAGAGTTCGGGTTCGTTGAGCACGTGCATGTTATTTTCGACGGCGACCTGCCGCAGGTGAAGCTGACAGCGCACCGTACCGAATTGGCCTGGCGACGCGCCCATGAGCGCGGTGGGCTTATCGTCGAGCACGCCGTCGGTTCGAGACGCCCAGTCCAAGACGTTTTTTGTGACGGCCGGCATCGAATAATTGTATTCCGGCGATACGACGAGCAGCGCGTCGGCATCTTTGATCGCATCGCACAAGCGCTTCACGGGCGGGAGCGGATTCGTCTCGCTCTCCAGATCCGCGTTGAAAAGCGGTACGTCGTCGATGTCGATGACGCGGATCTCGACATCCGCGGGCGCAAGCGCGACAACGGCGCGCAGCAAACCTCGATTGAACGATTTCTTGCGCAGCGAACCGGCGAACGCCGCGATGGAGACTTTCTGTGAACTCATTCAGTTCTTTCCAAAGCTTTCGCATGGTTGGGCCGACTAGCGTCGGCCCCTTCAGAAGCCCGTTGAGAAGATCCGGTTGTAGCCCAGATGTAGAGACCGTGGAGGCTCAGGCTTTCATCCACGTGGTCGATGCACTTCGTGTTCGTCGCGACGAGCTCTGCCAGCCCGCCGGTCGCGATGACCGTCGGCTTGCCGCCGAGCTCGGCGGCGATCTTCGCGACGAGGTACTCCGTCTGTCCGACAAAGCCGAAGATGATGCCCGACTGCAGCGCCGACGAAGTGTCCGTGCCGAGCGCAGCGGCCGGCCGTACGAGCGGAACGCTCATCAATTTCGCCGCTCGCGCGACGAGCGCGTCGACCGAGACCTCGATGCCGGCCGCTATCGCAGCGCCCGCAAAAGCGCCGTTCGAATCCACCCCTGAGTACGTCGTCGCGGTGCCGAAGCCGACCACGATGTGCGGCGCGCCGTATTTGCGCAGCGCGGCTATCGCATTGGCGATGAGATCGGCGCCGAGCTCGGCGGGGCGCTGCGTTCGCACCGGCACGATAGACTGCCGCGCCGCCGAGATGAACTCCGCGCGGCAGTGGAAATAGCTTTGGGCCACGCCGGAAACCGCGCGATAGAGCTCGGGCACGACGCTCGCGACCACGACACGTTCGACCACAGACGGCTGCACGCCGCGCACGGCAAGCATGCCGTACACGAGTGCGGCGAGTTCGTCGCCCGTCTGACGCGGATCGGTGACGGAGCGCCACGTGTGAGCAAGCGCGCCCGCGTGCTCGCCTTCGCTCTCGAAGAGGCCGAACTTGATATTCGAGTTCCCGATGTCGAGCGTGAGCAGCACGGATCAGCCGCGACGCCGAAGAGCGACGATGCGATCGAGGATCGTTCCCGCGACGTCCGCCTTTGACGCGCGCGGCACGTCCTGCTCGCCGCCCGGCCAAAAAATCCTTACTTCGTTCTCCGTAGAGGCAAACGCACCGCCGTTGCGTCCGATGCGGTTCACGACGATGCAATCCAACTTTTTGCGAGCAAGCTTCTCGCGCGCGTTGTTCTCGAGATCGTCTGTCTCGGCGGCGAATCCGACGACGAAGCAGCCCGGCGGCCGCCGTTGCGCGACGTCGGCGATGACATCCGGATTCGACGCGAGCTCCACATGCAGGTCTGCGTCGCGCTTTTTCGCCTTTTCCGCTGATTCGATCGCCGGCCGGAAATCCGCCACAGCCGCGGCGCCGATGAACAACGACGAATCGGGCAAGCTTTCGAGGACTGCCGCATGCATCTCGCGCGCCGAGACGACGCGCACGATCCGTACCTCCGGCGGAACGCGGATCTCCGTCGGCCCGCTCACAAGCGTGACGGCAGCGCCGCGTCGGCGCGCTTCATCCGCAAGCGCGTATCCCATCCTGCCGGTGGAGGAATTGGACAGGAAGCGCGCCGGGTCGAGGAACTCGCGCGTCGGCCCGGCCGTGATCAGCACGCGCTCCCCCGTCATGCTCGCGCCGCGCCCGAGGACGCGAATCGCGGCGCGTACTATCGCATCTTCATCCGCGAGGCGACCGTCGCCGAACTCGCCGCACGCCAAGAATCCGGCGGCCGGCATGACGAACTCCACGCCTCGCTTGGCAAGAGTCGCAAGATTATTCTGGGTGGCCTCGGCCTCGAGCATGGCCGTGTTCATCGCGTGTGCCACAAGGATGGGATTGCGCGTCGCGAGCGCGCACGTCGTGAGCAGATTGTCGGCGATGCCGTGGGCAAGCTTGGCCAGCGTGTTCGCCGTGGCATTGAGGACGAGGAAGAGTTCCGATTTGCGCACCAGCGTGATGTGAGCGACCTGCCACGCCGTCCCCGCGTCGAACATCTCAGTGTGGACATCATTGCCGGAGACGGCCTGAAACGTAAGCGGCGTGACGAACTTGCGCGCCGGGTCGGTCAGGATCACGTGGACGTCGGCGCCCGCCTGGCGCAGCTTGCTGACCACTCCAGCGCATTTGTAAGCGGCGATACCGCCGCAAACGCCGACGAGGATGGTCCGGCCGGCGAGGCTGGTTTTTTTTTCAGGTGTGCTCATGGGTGGGTGCGGTTGCTTAGTCGGCCCATCAGACCGGCCCTCCTACGGCGTACGCACTTCCATGTTATCGATGAGACGCGTCGCACCGCAGTAGGCTGCACCGACGACAAGCAGCTCCGCGCCGGCGGGCGCGAACTCAAGCGGTTCGAATGCGCCGGAATCCACGACCGCCACGTAGTCGTTTCGCAGCGGCGCCAAATCGGGGAGCGATTCGCGGATGAGCGCGGCGATGTCGCGCCGTCCGTCGCGAAGACCATCTGCGATCGTACGAAGAACGCGCGAGAGCCGCACCGCTTCGCGGCGCTCCTCATCGCTTAGATAGGCATTGCGCGATGAGAGTGCGAGACCGTCGGAGTCGCGCACGATCGGGCACTGGACGATCTCGACCGGCAGATCCATCTCGGCTGTCATGCGACGCACAACGGCAAGCTGCTGTGCGTCCTTCTGACCGAAGTACGCGCGTTGCGGCCTGATGACATCGAAGAGTTTGTGCACGATGGTGGCCACGCCGCGAAAATGACCGGGGCGGCGCTCGCCTTCCAGATGAGCGGCGATCGCGCCGACCTCCACAGCCGTTGGCGCGTTAGCTCCGACGAGTTCTTCGTCCGATGGTGCGAACAAAAGATCCGCGCCCGCAGCTTCCAACAGAGCGGCATCGCGTTCGAACGTGCGCGGATAGCGCGAGAAATCTTCGCCGGGCGCGAACTGCAACGGGTTGACGTAGAGCGAAACAACGACGGATTCGCATTCGGCGCGCGCGCGCTCCACAAGCGACGTGTGGCCGGCGTGCAGCGCACCCATCGTGGGCACGAACCCGACTGGCGCGCGCAAATCGGCGCGCTCGGCGCGCGCCTGCGCGACGGAACGAGCGACCTTCACGCGCTATGGCGTCGAGGGGTCGACGGACACGCTCTTCGTCTTTTGCGTGCGTTGCTGCGCCGTTTCCACTTCGTTTTCCGGGCCCGGGAAGGCGAGGCTGCGAACGTCCGTTATGTACTGTCGCAACGCTTTGAGACCGTCATCGTAGAAATGCGCGTAGCGCTTGGCATGTCTGGGCAGATATCCGGTCGACAAACCGAGCAGATCGTTGATCACGCTCACCTGGCCGTCGCAGCCTGCGCCTGCGCCGATGCCGATCGTGGGGCATGCGACCGCTTCCGTCACGCACTCGGCGACGGCACTGGGCACGCACTCCAAGACGATCGCGAAACATCCCGCATCGGCGATCGCGCGCGCGTTTTCGATGAGCGTTGCCGCCGCCGTGGCGGTCTTGGCCTGCGCGCGGAAGCCTCCAAGAGCGTGGACGGACTGGGGTGTCAGGCCGAGGTGCCCCATCACGGGTATGCCTGTCGCCACGAGACGTGCTACCAACGCCGGATCACTGCCGCCCTCGATCTTGACGGCATGCGCGCCGGCCTCTTTGAGAAACATACCGGCATTGCGCACCGCGTCGTCGTGCCCGCATTGATAGGAGAGAAACGGCATGTCGGCGATGACGAATGCTCCTCGCGCTCCGCGCACGACCGACCGCGTGTGATAGAGCATCTCGTCCATCGTCACCGGCAGCGTCGTATCGTGGCCGCCGAACACCATGCCGGCCGAATCGCCGACGAGGATCGCATCTGCGCCCGCCGCGTGCACCATCGCCGCCACGAGGGCGTCGTACGCGGTGAGCACGGCGATCTTCTCGCGGCGCTTCTTCTTCTCGAAAAACGTGTTGATGGTGACGGGCATTTGTGGACTACGCTTTCAGGTCGTCGGTTGACTTGCGGATGCAGAGCATCGTTCGGCCTACGATGAACGGCTGGCCCAGCGCGATGCGCGTGGCGGACTCGATCGCGGCCCCGTCCACGATTGTGCCGTTGCGGCTGCCGAGATCCGCTACGACGAGGTTCTCATCTTCAATGCTGACGCGAGCGTGAGACCGAGATGCCGCACGATCGGTCGGCAGCGCGGCGCCTTCGGCGTCGCGGCCGATAATGATGTCCCGGGAAAACGGCCACCGTTTGCCGTCCTGTGGGCCGTTCATCGCTTCGAGCTCATACATACGGACCTGCGATTTCGGTGGGTTGCAGCCTGCCTCCCGCGGCTGTCTTATTCGGTGACGAGCCTAAGTTTATCGTCCGAAGCGGCCGAAACTGTATAGAGAAGGCGACCACCTGAAGCGCCGGAGTTGTATATTGCTGTGGATGACCCGAGCGTGAGCCAGATTCACGAATCCGACATACTGGAAATAGATCCGGAAGCGCTTCGGGAAGCTGAGCGCGTTTTTGCGCAGGGCATCCTCGACACGATGGCCGGCAAACAAGTCGTGCGCGCATCATACGAAGAGACGCGGGTTGTCGTCACGATGACCGACGGCTGCGAATACTACTTCTACGGCTTTATGGGTGAATCGCGCGGCGACTGACCAACACAAATGTAGGGCGGACCTTTATGGTCCGCCTTTTTTATTGAAGGGGGCCGACGCCAGTCGGCCCTCGTTAACGTCGTTTACGATCTACGCGCGGCGCTGCGAGTCTTGGGTCTCGACAAATCCGGCGATCGCGCTTCGATCGCCCGGATCGATGGACGTGAACGCGATGCCGTGATGGAACTTCTGCTCGTTGCGCGCGAAGAAACTCAAGACGACTCGGCCCTTGGCCTGCACCGTGCGTTCAGTTCCGGGGAGGTGGAATTTGAGGCCGACCGCCGCTCTTGGCGGCAGATCGTACGATGCTACGAGGCGCATGCCGCCTGCGCCGAGGTCGAACACCGAACCGTCGTGCGGCTGCGGCTCTCCCTCAAGCGAAAATTCGACCGGCAATGAGACGGCCACGCGGACGTATTGGCGCCTGCTCAGCTCACCGTTCATGCGGCCTAGTATTCTCGCGATGGCCGCAAGCGCCTGCCGTTTAGGCCGCCACTTGCCCAGCGCGAATACGCAGGTGATAGCGCCAAACGATCAGCACAAAACGTACGGGAGTGACCGCATCACTATGATGGACTTCACATCGCCGATCGACAGCACTTCGGGCTACTCGGGCTATGGCGCGTTGGAGCAAGAAGACCCGTTTGCGTCGCAGTCATCTGCCTGGCCGCTGAGCGATGAGGCAACGCAGCCGGTCGCCTTCCAAACGCCGGATTCCAACTATTGTTTCGGCGATCAAGACGACTCGGAAATCGCCGCGCTCCAAAGGCAGCTCGCTCGGCAGCAGAACGAGATCGACCAGCTGCAGCGCGAATATCGAGGCGGCGGGGGCACTGAGCCGCAACCGCCGCGATGCGAGGGACCTCCGCGCGGCCGGATCATGCAGCCCTTCGAAGCATCTGCGCAGCGGCCGGAACTTTAACCGGTCGCTTCAACTTCGTTGGCGGCGCTTATCGCTGCGAGAAGTCCGTGGCTTGAATCCAGGCCGCCCTGCACATACACTTCAAAAGGTTCGCGCACCGGCGCATCGCACGACAGCTCCATCGTTGAGCCCGAGACGAAAGCGCCGTCGGCCATCAGCACCGGATCTGCATAACCGGGCACCGCGCCAGGCACGGGCGTAACGCGCGCGTTGACGGGCAACATGCGCTGCAGACCGCGCGCGAACGCCGACAGTTTTTCCGGTGAGCCCAGCCGCAGCGCTTGGATCGTGTCTGTGCGCGTCGCGCCGCATTCGGGATCCACACTGTAGCCCAACTCGGCGAACAAGGCGGCGATGAAGTCCATGATCTTCAAACTCTCGGCGACTGCGCGCGGGGCACGGTGAAGTCCGGCGAGCAGCGAGCGGATCGCGCCCAAGGTCGGTCCCACGGCTGCGCCCAAGCCCGGCGCGAAAACGCGCTCGGCGACGCGATCGACGATCGCTCTCGAGCCGGCTACATAGGCCCCGGATTCCGCTAAACCGCCGCCGGGGTTCTTGATAAGCGAGCCGACCACGGCATCGGCGCCGACTGCGCACGGTTCGAGCGGCTCCACAAGTTCGCCGTAACAATTGTCAACGATGACAGCGGCGTTCGGCGCACGCTCACGGATGGAGTGTACGAGCCATTCGATCGAAGCGATGTCGAGCGACGGACGGACGGCGTAGCCGCGCGATCGCTGCACGAAGACGACGTCAGGCGCGCGATCGAGGGCGGCGACGAGATCGGCGGTCGCGGGCCGTGCTCCCGATGTCCACGGCGCCTCGTCATAGCTGATCCCCTGGCTGCACAGGCCGCGCGGATGATCGACGAGCGACATCCGCAGCGTATCGTAAGGTCGGCCCGTCGCGCTGAGCAACCGCATGCCCGGTGCGAGCAAGGCGGCGAGCGTGGCGACGATCGCCTGCGTGCCGCTTGCAAGCTGAATGCGCGCGAGCGCGGTTTCAGCATCCATGACGTCCGCTAGAAGCCGCTCATACGCTTCTCGTCCGCGATCGTGATAACCGTAACCGGTCGTGCCCGCCAAGTGACCGTCGTGCAGATCGGCTTTGGCAAACGCGCGCCGCACTTTCGAAAATACGGCGAATGCTTGTTCTTCGCGTTCGCGCCACGCCGGGAGCGCGCGCTCGATTGCCGCTTCCGCCGCATTGCCGACCCGTTTGCCGACGTCGAGATCGGCAATCGCGGCGCGGAGCCTATCGATCATCGTGGGTGTCGCCGAGAAGCCGTTCGGGATGGCGCTCCACTTCGAGCTCGTGCTCGCGGATCGCCGTGGCCGAACGGACGAGTTCTTCGGCTTGTTCCGGTTCGCGGCTGATGGATGATTCGAACGAGCGCAGAAACGGCGCGTACGCGATCGCGCCGATGATGACGTTCACCGCGATCAAGACGACGGCGCGCCAGTCGCGCCCGGTCAGAATCCATGCGCTGACGAATGCCGGCAGCAGATTGATGGGCGGTATCCAGAAGACCGTCTTGTCGACGAATCCGAACGCCATCGCGGCGTACGTCAACGTGGCGAGGATGAGCGGCACTCCGACGAACGGCAACGCGAGGGTTGGATTCATGACGAGCGGCATGCCGAAGATCAGCGGCTCATTGATGTTAGCGAGCGACGGAACGAGCGAGGCCAGCGCGAGCTTGCGGAGCCGGGCGACGCGTGAACGCAGCATGAGCAGCGCCAGTGAAAGCGTCGCGCCCGATCCGCCCGGGAAATAGAATACCGCGAGCGCGATCGTGACGATGTGCGGGGGCGTCTGATGGTTCAAGTATGCTTGGCTGTTCTGATCGAGCGCATGCAGATACACCGGCGTGATGATCGCCGAAAGAAACGCGGGACCATGCACGCCGGCGCACCAGAGCAGCGTTTGCAGCAGCACGACGATGAGGAGCCCGGGTAACGTGTCGCCGACCGCGACCAACGGCTTGATGATCGGCAAGAGCAAGTTGGCAAGACTGAAGCCTGCCGCTGCCGGCAGAACGAATAAGGCTGCAGATGCTGCGGTCGCCGCCGCCGCCGCCTCGAAGCGCGGCAGCAGCCCATAGGCGATGCGCAGGCATTGAGCGGTTACGAGCGCCACGATGAGCCCGAGGAAAATGCTCGTCGACGCGATCTGCACGATCGCAGTCCACGGATGCAGCCTCGATTCCGCCGGCAACGAGATGTAGAACGCGCCTAAGCTCAGGACGACGGCGAGAGCGCGATCGTAGCCGAATGTGCGCGCGAGACGTTCGGCGAGAAAAGCGGCGAGCGCCACTCCCATCGCGCCGAAACCTGCGCGGTATGCCGCGAAGAACGACGTCGTGAGGTCTGCTCCGTGCCCAACTCCCCAAGCGACCGCCGTCACCGCGACGAGGGCGGCAAACGACGGGCCGATCGCCTCGCGCACGGCCGCCATGTGCGGCTCGTCGGCGGCGCGGCGAAGCGCGGGAAAGAACCGCTGCTCTAGCGCGGCCACCGCCTGCTCGAATCGGCCGATGCGGCCGACGCTCAATGCGCGACGGTCCTACGCGGACCCGGCGGTGGTTGTTTTGGCGCGCACCCGAGCGCGCTCGGCCGCGTGCTCGACCAGCGCGCGGAACAGACGCCGGCTCGGCTCGTCGCGTCCGACGAGTTCCTCTGGATGCCACTGCACGCCGACGTAAAAAGGATGTCCGTCCGCTTCGACGCCTTCGATCGTGCCGTCGCGCGCTTTGGCGACGACGCGCAACCCGTACGCGACGCGGCGCAACGCTTGATGGTGCATCGTATTCGTCTCGATGCAAACGGCGTCGACGACCTGCGCGAGCGCGGAGTTCGTCTGGATATCGACGGGATGCGTGGGTTCCTGGCGCGAGTGACCGGGAGTCTGCTGATGTTCGACCGCGTGGCCGTCCGCGGAGTCGTAAAGATCTTCGATGTCTTCAAAAAGCGTGCCGCCGAGCGCGACGTTGACCACTTGGCAGCCGCGGCAGATCGCAAGCGTCGGTATGCCCTCGCGCTTTGCGACGCGAGCCGCCTCCAGCTCGAGCGTGTCTCGATCGGCAGACGATTGATCGATCGACGGATGCGGCCGGCCGCCGTATTCATCCGGCGAAACGTCGCCGCCGCCCGGAAGCAGCAAGCCGTCGTACTCCGAGATGATCGTCGCGATTTGTTCGGGCGTGAAATTTCCGTAGACGAGCGTCGGTTCTCCGCCGGCTTGTTCGACGGCGTGGCGATAGGTGGCCCAATGGTCGCGCGCCGCGGCTTCATCCATGCCGACGGTGATCGCGATTGATGGTTTCATCGAGCGAGGGATTCCAGGGAAAATATAGGGCGGACCTTTATATTATAGAGGGCAAGCGATGCTTGCCCTGCTACGACCGATTTACAATTTGCGGATGAGCGCCGTCACTTTGCCGACGATTTTGGCCTTCGTGGTGTACACCGGCTCCATAAATTTGTTCTCGGGCTGGAGACGCACTCTGCCATTTTCCAGATAGAATGTCTTGATGGTGGCTTCCCAGTCGCCGCCTTGCGTGTCGTCGGGATACGCGACGACGATGTCGCCGTTCTCCGCGACCGGCTGCGGGTTGACGACGACGAGGTCGCCGTCGAGGATGGCCGCGTCTACCATGGAGTCGCCCTTGACGCGGAGCATGAACGATCCCGAATTCTTTGCGAAGTGCGCCGGCACGCTGATGCGCTCGTCGACGTTTTGAATGGCTTCGTAGTTCCAGCCGGCGGCGACGCGGCCGACGACAGGCAGAGACAGCGTTTCTTCTCGCGACTCATTGCCTGAGACGAGTGCGCGGGGCTTGGTCGGATCGCGCTTGATCAGACCTTTCTTCTCGAGCGTGCGGAGGTGGCATTGCACGGTGCTGCTGGATGAGAGGCCGACGCGCTCACCGATCTCACGTACTGACGGCGGGTAGCCGTGCTCGCGGCGAAAATCACGAATGGTGTCTAGGATGGCTTGTTGACGCGGCGTCGTCTTGCGATCCACGAATATCTACCGCCTTCTCACCTTGTCGCCAAACGGGACAGAGGGTGACGATATTGTACGGCGGTCGCTAGGCCGACCGTCGCGCACAGAGCATCGTACCATACAGGGTCAGATTTTGCAAACATTTGTTCGAATAATTCTTGACAGCTTCCCCACCCGGCGATAAGATTAGGCCGACAAACGTATGTTCGTATCGGCCTTGCCGGAGGGAACGGCTTCCATGCTACAACGCCACAACTCGTCGCGGACGACCCTGATTCCGCTCATCCAGTTTCTCTCCCTCGTCGTGATCTTCGCCCTGCCCGTGGTCTGGGGAGCTCGCGTCTACACGTCCACGCAGGTGAGCTACGCGCACGTGACCGTGGCGTCAGGCGACACCGTCTGGGGCCTCGTCGCCCGATCGGCGGCGCCGGGCAGCGATATCGCCGAATCAGCGTATCGCGTGTCGCAAATCAACCACTTGAACCCGAAAAGCAAGCTCCACGCCGGACAGATCCTCCTCATCCCAAGATAGCGGATTTATCGCTCCTTCGGTTTGACCGCAAATCGCCGCGCATGGTATCCTGTGACGGTGCCTTGCTACGTCGGCACTGCGGCCCGCAATCGATGCGGTGCTGCGGCCGTGCGCGAATTCGGAAGGAGCCTATCACACCGTGGCACTTAGTAAAGATCGCAAAACTGCGGTCATAGATAAACATCAGCGAAAAAAAGAAGACACGGGTTCACCGGAAGTGCAGATCGCGCTTCTCACCGAGTCCATCAACGAGCTGACCGAACACTTCAAGACTCACAAGAAAGATCACGCGAGCCGACGCGGATTGCTCATCAAAGTGGGTAAGCGGCGCAGTTTGCTGCGCTATCTCGAGCGAAGCGATCTCGAGCGTTATCGCGCCATTGTGGCAAAACTCGGATTGCGCCATTAGTATCTGAAATACGCATGATCGCGCGCGTCTCGCCCTCGTAACGTCGGGCGCGGCGCGCTTTCCATATCCAGGTATACCCCTGGGTGCTTGAGAACAAGCAATCGTCGAATATAGATGTTATTGATAAGAATCTAGGAGGAACCCCTTTTGCCAGAGTCCGTCAGCCTGGAGCTGGGCGGCCGCACACTCACCATTGAAACCGGTGAACTCGCGCGCCAAGCCAGCGGCTCCGCATTTGTGCGCTACGGCGACACCTGTATCCTAGCCGCCGCCACCGCAAGCGCAAACCCCCGCGAAGGCATCGATTTCTTTCCCCTCACATGCGACTATGAAGAGCGCATGTACGCCGCAGGAAAAATACCGGGCGGCTTCATCAAGCGTGAAGGACGGCCGTCAGAAAAAGCGACGCTGACCGCGCGCCTCATCGACCGGCCGATCCGCCCGCTCTTCCCGGACGGCTTCCGCAACGACGTCCATATCATCTGCACGGTGCTCTCGGTCGACCCGGAAGTGGATCCGGACGTCGTCGCCATGGTCGGCGCGGGCGCAGCGCTCGCCGTGTCCGACATTCCGTTTGAGTTCAACGTCGCCGGCGTGCGCGTCGGCATCGTCGACGGCGAGTACGTCGTGAATCCGTCGAAATCGTTGATGGATTCGAGCACGCTCGACATGATCATGGCCGGCACGTCTGACGCCGTGATGATGGTCGAGGGCGGAGCGAAAGAGATCTCCGAGGACCAGTTTCTCGGCGCGGTCGAATTCGGCCACGAGCGCATCAAAGAGATCGTGCGAGTCATCAACGAGTTGGCGCGCCGCGCCGGCAAACCGAAACGCGCGTTCAAATTGTTCGTGCCGTCGCCATCGCTGCGCCGTTTCGTCGATGAGGTCTTCGGGGCAGAGATCTCCCGCGCTATGCGCGTCACCGGCAAAGCCGATCGTCAACGCGCGTTCGACTCGATCACGCGCGACGAAGCGAAGCGCCGGATCGTCGGCCACCCGCTGGAACACGAACTGCGACCGCTGCTCGAAGATCCGAAGAACCAGGAATTCGACAAGTGCGTCAAGGCGCGCGAGGAAGACGAGCTGCGCGTCATGGTCGTGGACGAAGGTGTTCGGCCGGACGGACGCCGCTTGAATGAGATCCGCCCGATCACGTGCCGCACCACGATCGTGCCGCGCACGCACGGCTCCGGGCTGTTCACGCGAGGCGAAACGCAGATATTCACGGCTGCGACCCTCGGCTCCATTTCAGACGAACAGCGCATCGATGGGCTAGGCCCACAGACGTTCAAACGCTACATGCATCACTACAATTTCCCGCCGTACTCGGTCGGTGAGACGCGCCCGATGCGCGGACCCGGCCGCCGCGAGATCGGACACGGCCACCTCGCTGAGCGCGCGCTCGTTCCGCTCCTCCCGCCGCCGGATCAGTTCCCATACACGCTTCGACTCGTATCGGAGACGTTTGAGTCAAACGGATCGTCGTCGATGGGCTCGGTGTGCGCGAGCACGCTCGCGCTCATGGATGCCGGTGTGCCGCTGCCGAAACACGTGGGCGGCATCGCGATGGGTCTCATCCTCAAAGATGGACGCGCTGGTATTCTCTCGGACATCCAGGGGCTCGAGGACGCGCTCGGCGAGATGGACTTCAAAGTCGCCGGCACCGTCGACGGCATCACCGCCGTGCAGATGGACATCAAGGTGCAAGGCATCACGATCGATGTCATGCGCCGCGCGATGGAGCAGGCGCGCGACGGACGCATCTTCATCATCGGCAAGCTGCGCGAGACGATCGCTCAGCCGCGGCGCGGTCTCTCCGCGTTCGCACCGCGCATGTACGTGCTCGAGATCAATCCCGAGAAGATCAAAGACGTCATCGGGCCAGGCGGCAAAGTCATCAATAAGATCGTCGCCGATACCGGCGTGAAGATCGATATCGAAAACGACGGCCGGGTCTTCATCGCGGCGCCCGATGGCGAGAGCGGCGAGAAGGCCAAGAAGATCGTCGAGGATCTCGTCCGCGACGTCGAGGTCGGAGCGGTCTACACCGGCGTGGTGAAGCGCATCATGAACTTCGGTGCGTTCGTACAAATACTGCCCGGCAAAGAAGGCCTCGTGCATATCTCGCAGTTGGCGGAACATCGCGTCAACCGCGTGGAAGACGAAGTCAACTTAGGCGACACGCTGACCGTCAAGGTCCGCGAGATCGACAGCCAAGGACGCGTGAATCTTTCGCGCGTGCTGACGGGCGAGAACTCGCACTCGCATTAACACCGAACCCTTATCTGAAGGGGCCGACGCCAGTCGGCCCTCTTGTCCGAAGGGGCCGACGCCAGTCGGCCCTCTTTTTTTTGCATGACTCTCCCGCCGCATACGCGTAATTTGTCATCCGTGACAGACTTTCGGCACGCGATGCGCCACGCAGCGGTACTTTTCTTGGTATCAGCCGCAGTTGCCATCGGCGCGTGCGCGAGCAAAGCGCCACCGGCATGCTGCGCAACGCTTGGCTACACTCGGGCGCAGGTCGAAGCCGTCCTCGGCTCACCTTCTCCGCCGCAAAGTTCGAAGTACCATCCGCTTCCGTCGCCGCCGCCCGGCACGGCGATCTACACGACCGAGCACGGCTATCTCACCGTGAAGTACGACCGCAAACCGCCGGCGATCGCGCGGTCGCTATCGCTCGACTTTTATGAAGGCAAAGACCCGGCGACGGCATATGCGCTGATCGCACCGTACCTCCCGCCCGACGCCGCCGACGCCGGCGACAAAGTCGTGGGCTCGAAATACCAAGAGCGCGCCTTTACGAGCGCGGAGTTGGGTCGCGCCGTGCCCGATAGCAAAGGGATGATATTCGTGGAGTGCGCGAGCCCGAATCCGGCACGCGAGTGCGATCGCATGGACATAGCAGCCCGGACAAATCCGTAGTAGGGCAAGCATAGCTTGCCCGCCCGATAAAACGCGTGGGCCGACTGACGTCGGCCCCTTCGGAACTTATTGCTGGGCCGACTGACGTCGGCCCCTTCTTCACAAAACGTGGCGTTACAATAGTCCGGCGGCGCGTTGGAGTGCCGTCAAGGCGATGCGAAGGTCGGCTTGTGCGCTCACATATTGGGTTTGTGCTTGTTCGTCGGCGAGCAGCGCGTCGGAGAGTTCGAGCGACGTGCCGACGCCGGAGCGAAACCGAAGCTGGCTGACACGTAAGCTTTCATCCGCCGAATCCTGTGCTGATTTAGCAGCGCCGACTTCGGCCTGAGCGGCGGCATAATTGAAGTAGGCCTGTCGCGCCTCTAGATCCACCGAATTGCCGAGCTGCTTCAAGTCGATCTTCGCCTTCGCGACGTCGGCTTTGGCTTCGGCGACTTTTCCATGCGTCAGGCCGCCGTCAAAAAGTTTCCACGTGACCGCGAGCGTCTCCGAGAGCTGCGGTTGGGGCACGTTTTCGAAATTGGGTTTGCTGCTCGCGTCGGAGATTTCGAGACCGATATTCGGAAGCGACCCCGCTCTAGCGGCTTTCACGGATTCGTCCGCGAGCTCCACAGCCGCGCGCGCAGCGCCGAGTTCCGGGCGCCGCGATTGCGCGTCGGCGGTGACGCCTTCCAGCGTGAATGACGGCGTGGCAGCGCCCAACGATTCGGTCGGCTCGATGATGCTGTTGAGATCGACGTTCAACAGATTGGCAAGCGTCGCGTTGTCGAGCGCCGCCGTTGCGTTGGCCTGGATGTCTCGCACTTGCGCGTTCGAAAGCACGACCTGTTCTCGCAATACGTCGGCCTTGGCGAGCGTGCCGGCTTTGTATCCGTCGTTCGCGATTCCGAGATTCTGTTGCGCGACGGACACCGTCTGATTTGCAATCGCGGCAGACTGCCGCGCCTCGATGAGGCCAAAATATGCGTTGGTCACGTCGCGGATCACGTCGGCATGTTCTGCGTCCAGCGAACTCTCAGCAGACGATAGTCCTGCGGCGGCCTGGCCGACCGCGGCCTGCACCGCGCCTCCGCTGAAGATCGCATAGCTCAGCGTCGCATTGACGTTGTTGAGGTCGGTCGCAGAGAAGAAGAGTTTTTTCGAGACAAGTTTTCCGCCCGGTCCGGGCGACTGAAAAATGAAAAACGCCGCGTTCTGCGTGTGCACGAATGAATAGTCCGCGGAAAGCGAGGGCACGCGCCCGGCACCGGCTTGTATGACCCGGGCCGCTGCTGCTTGGACATCCTGAGCCGCCGCTTGATATGAGAGATTATTCGTCTGCGCGATCTGAAGCGCGTCTGCGAGCGTCAACTTCATCTGCGGCGCTGGGCTTGCGGTTGAAGGCGCGGCGGACGGTGCTGCCGGCGTGGCCGGTGCAGCCGGCGCTGACGTGGCGGGTGCAGCCGGCGCCGCTTGCGCACTCACGCCGGCGTTCAGCAACGCTGCAGCCGCGATTGCCGCTGACGCGGCGAGTCGACATACGTTCACGAACACTGACCTTTCACGCGGCGGGCGGGCGCAGCCCGCCTCAAGCAGCCGACGCGTTGGCCAAATGCGCCGGACGATACTTGAATACCCGCGCCAGGGCAGTTATCTCGAATATCCGGCGCACCGGATCGTTCGCTGCGATTACGCGCACGTCGCCGCCGCGCTCGCGGACAAGCCGCAGTATGCCGATGAGCGCTGCCAAGCCGGAGGAATCGAGCCCGCTCACGGCGCCGAGATCGAGGGCGATTCTTGACGCGGCGCCTTCTTTTAAGAGGTCCGCGAGTTTCCGCCGGATCTCCCTGCCCGAAACGCCGCTCAGGTCACCCTCGACCGTGACGAGGACCTCGCCGGGATCCAGGTCGAGCGAAAAGTTCTTGGCGACTGCAATATCGACGCCCATTTTGTCCATCTCCGATTTCGCGATATTGTCGCAAATGATGTGCTGGTTAATTGTTACGACGTATATTGTTAACCGCTTTACCATCTCCTTCTTAACTGTTTGTTGTTTTCCGTTCTGTCCCGCAATAGAAAGAGCCACCCGTTGGGTGGCTCTTTGAAACCGATTTGGATCGGCCGGTAGCCTGGGATTTCTTAGAGCCGGGCGTTGATCACGGCGTCGACGCCCACCCCGTAGACCCGCTTGAACCCCTTCAAGACGTTCAAATTATCGATCGGGATGAGGGCCCGGACCTGCCAGACGCCGTTGTTCCACTGCGCGGCGAACGCGCCGACGGCTTGCACTTGGTCGATCGCGGACTGCGGACCGGTTACCTGTGCGGCGCCGACGTAGGTGGCGGAGCCGGTTTCTATGATGGGCACAACCTTCGTCTTATCTTGGTTTCCCACGTTGTTCGCGAGCATGATGCTGTTGATGAAATGGTCGAGCGGACCGGCGACCGCCTTCACGGCAAAGACGCCCGCGGCGCCTTTCACAACGCTGTTGAGCAAATTGTCCGCGCGCGCCGACATCGCGAAGGGCGCGGTTGCGATCGCGGTCGCGACGAGTGCGGCTGCGATGGTCTTTCTGTTCATGATACTCCTCTGAACGCTGCAACCTCGCGGCGTTCTGCGGTGAGACGATAGTATAACGTACCCATCTTTGCGATAGTTCCAACAGTCGCGGCGCGCGCAATCCCGCTGCGCCGAGGCTTTCCATGTTTGCGATGAGAACGGGCGAAGCCGTGTATAACAACCTCGGAGAGTTCGTCGATCGCTTGCGCCGCGACGGTGAACTGCGCGAGATATCCGCGCGCATCGATCCGCGTTACGAGATCACCGAGATCGCCGACCGATGTGTGAAGAGCGCCGGCGGTGGTCCCGCGCTTTTGTTCACGAACGTCGTCGGTTCACGCTACCCCGTTCTCATCAACGCGTTCGCAAGCGAGCGCCGCATGGCACTTGCCCTTGGCGTGCAAGCGCTCGACGAGCTTGCCGGCAAGGTCAGCGGTCTTTTGAAATTCGTGCAGCCGGGCGCGCTCGATGACAAATTCGGTCTGCTGCTCGGGCTCAAAGACCTCGCATCGATCTTTCCTAAGACCGTGCGCTCAGGCGCGTGCCAGGAAGTCATCGCGGAAGGTGCCGACGTCGATCTTTCCACGATTCCGGTGATCACGTGTTGGCCGCTCGACGCCGGCCCGTTCATCACGCTCCCGCTCGTCTTCACGAAAAACCCGGCGACCGGCGCGCAGAATATCGGCATCTACCGCATGCAGGTCTACGATCGCAATACCACCGGCATGCATTGGCAGCGGCACAAACACGGCCGCGAACATCAGGACGCCGCGGGCCCGAGCGCGCGCATGCCGGTGGCGGCCGTCATCGGCGCAGATCCGGCGGTGGTCTACTCGGCATCCGCGCCTTTGCCGGCGGGCGTCGATGAAATGCTCCTTGCGGGATTCTTGCGCGGCCAGGGCGTGCGGATGGTGCAGTGCCGTACGGTGGATCTCAAGGTGCCGGCAGACGCCGAGTTCGTGCTCGAAGGCTACGTGGACAATTCCGAACTGCGCCGCGAGGGGCCGTTCGGTGATCACACGGGCGTCTACTCACTCGCCGACGACTATCCGGTTTTTCACGTCACGTGCATCACCCGCAAGCGCGATCCGATCTATTGGACCACGATCGTGGGCAAACCGCCGATGGAGGACGCGTGGCTCGGTAAGGCGACCGAACGATTCTTTCTTCCGCTCCTGCGGCAGGTCGTGCCGGAGATCGTCGACTACGATCTGCCGGTCGAGGGCGGTTTTCATAATCTCGCCATCGTCTCGATCAAGAAGCGCTATCCGGGTCAGGCGAAAAAAGTCATGTACGCGCTCTGGGGCCTCGGCCACATGATGATGCTGACGCGCACGATCCTCGTCGTCGACCACGATGTCGACGTCCATAATCCGCGCGACGTCGCGTGGTTCGCGCTGAACAACGTAGACGCCGGGCGCGACCTCGTCTTCGCGCCTGGTCCTGTCGACGTCCTCGATCACGCAGGTCCGCTGCCGCTGCTCGGCACGAAACTCGGCATCGACGCAACGCGAAAGTCGGCGCAAGAAGGCTACGAACGCGAGTGGCCGCCGGACATCATCATGTCAGCCGCGGTCAAAGACGAAATAGACCGGCGCTGGGTCGAATTCGGATTCCCGCCTGCGGGCGGATCATGATCGCAAACTTGCGATTGTTCCTCGACGAGATCAAGATCGAACACACGCTGTTCGCGCTGCCGTTTGCGTATGTCGGCGCGCTGCTCGCTCGGGGCGGTTTTCCGTCGTGGGGCGCGCTCATCTGGATCACGGTCGCGGTCGCCGGAGCTCGGACAGCTGCGATGGCCGCGAATCGTCTCATCGACGCGCGCATGGACGCGAAGAATCCGCGCACTGCCGCGCGCGCTGTGGCATCCGGCAAACTTGCTCCCTCGGTCATGGTGTGGGCGATCGTGCTCGGTCTCGTCGCACTCGTCGTCGCGGCGTTCGAACTCAACCCGCTCTGCCTGGCGCTCGTGCCGCTCGCCGCTCTCGGCCTCGTTATCTATCCATATATGAAACGCGTCGGCTGGGGAGTGCACTTCTTCCTCGGCGCGGTCGATGCGCTGGCGCCGCTCGGCGCCTGGATCGCGATCTCCGGAAGATTTGAGACGGGCGCATGGCTGCTTTTCGGCGCCGTCACGTTGTGGGTGGCCGGTTTCGACATCCTCTACGCGCTCATGGATCGCGATTTTGACCTCCGAGAACGCATCGCATCGATTCCCGCGCGCTTCGGCGAAGGGAGTGGGCGCATCGTGCCGCAACTCTTGCATCTCGGAGTCGCGGGATTGCTGGCTCTGCTCGGGGTCGCCGTGGGCGCCGCCGGATGGTACTGGGCCGGAGTCGGGGCGGCGCTCTTGCTGTGTATCTTCGAATGGTCCCTGATCCGGTCCCGACGCGACGTCTTCTCGCTCAACGCCGCGGTATTCAACGCGAACATGCTCTTCTCGGTCATCTTCCTCTGCACGACGCTGGCTTCGATCGCCGCCGGAGAAACCTCGCATGCCTTCTCGCAGCTCTAGAATTGCGCTCATCGCCGCCGCCTGCGCGAGCGCCCTCATCGTCCGCTCGAGCGGTCTTGCGCTTGCGGATTTTCCGCCGTACGCTAAGGTCGTATCGATCGTGGTGGTGGCGCCCCTCTCGGGCGATCAGAAGCAGTTCGGCATCGACCTTTCCAACGGCGTGCAAGAGGCAGTCGACGAAGCCAACGATGCGCGCGGTATCGCCGACTATGGTTGGGTCATGCACAGCTTCGACGATCAAGCCGACCCGGGCATCGCGCAGCAGCAAGCGCAGTTCGCGCTCGTCGATCCCGCCACGACGTTCATCATCGGACATATCGGCGGCCAGGAGACCGCGCTGGCCTTGCCCGTCTACCATCAGAACGAAGTGCCCGTCATCATCCCGACCTCGCCGTACGCAGCGCTCACGCAGACCGGATACGATGACGTCTTCCGTCTGTGCCCGACCGACGTCGAAGAGGGCCGCGCCGACGCTCGCTATGCCGACCGCACGCTCGGATCGAAGCGCGTCGCGGTCGTCTACGAGCAGAACGATTACGGCGCGGATGCGGGTCAAGGATTTGTGAACTACTTGGCCGCGACGAAGATCGCGGAGAAAGATTTCCCGCTCGACGTCGACTTCAAGACGCTCAAGGCACAGGTCGCCGCCTTAAAGGACTGGGCGCCGGATCTCATCTTCCTGAGCGGCTCGGGAACCGACATGCAAAAAGTCGTTCCGGCTATCCGCAGCGCTGGCATCACGGTGCCGTTCCTGGCGACGCAAGGCTTCTACAACGACACGCTGTTGAAAAACCTCGCCTCCGGCGCCGACGGCATGACGATCAGCTCATGCGTGCCGCCGGTGCAATTCATGCCGACCGCCACCACGTTCGTCACGCGTTACCAGCAGCGATTCGGCCGTCTCTCGTCGTTTTCGCTATTCGGATACGTCGCAGCGCAGATCGATATCGCGGCTGCGCGCACGGCGCATAGCACCGAGCGGCGGATGCTGGATCGCGCGCTGTCGGTCGGCACGTTCAGCACCGTCCTCGGCCCATACTCGTTCCAACCGTCCGGCGACGCGCTCGGAGCTGATGTCTACTTCTATCAGTATAAGAACAGCGCGCTGACCTACTCGTCATCGGAGTACCCCAATCCGCTGATCGTGCATTGATAGGCGGACGTTTCGTAATAGGGCAAGCATCGCTTGCCCGGCGGACCATCAAGGTCCGCCCTACATGATCCGAGGGCGGACGTTTCGTAGTAGGGCAAGCATCGCTTGCCCGGCGGACCATCAAGGTCCGCCCTACATGATCCGAGCGAACAAGAACCACGCCGCGGCGGCGAGGCCGGCAAGGCACGCTGAAGTCAATGCGTTCACCCCGTCGTTGTCCACGCCGATGATACCGCGCACGTGGGCCGCAGTCGCGCCGCACGAATGCGGCGTTGCTTCGCTCGACTCATCACACGCGCGACAGTACCAAGTCGACTGAACGGTCGCGCCGAGCAGCGAGTCGATCGTCGAACCGACAAGCCCGGATATGGCCCCGATCGCGGCGCCCCAAAAGACGGCCCCGCCAAAGCCGAAGAATCCGCCGGTAAGGCCGACGAGCGCTCCGCCGACGACCGCCGCGGCGCTTCCAAGCCAAGTAACGGCACCGTCCGTTCGCGGCGGCACTTCGGCGAAGGTCGTGATCAGCCGCGGCCGCCCGCCGGCTCGTGAACCGATTTCCGACGCCCACGTGTCTCCGGCCGAGCCGGCGATCGAGATGATCGCGGCAAGCGCAAGACCGTCCGCAGCGAACGGTGATCCGAGCCATTGGAATGCAGCGCTCGCAAGTGCGCACAGCGCGGCGACCCCGCCATTCGCCAGAACTTGACGCGCGTCTCGTTTCGCGCCGCTGCCCGCGACGTCGGCGCCGGCATGAGAGAGCGCGCTGCCGGTCGCAAAGAACATGATGAGTGCCGCCGCGCACGCGAGCCCGGCTCCGGCGTAGACAGCCGAACCGACGAATACGGCGGCGACCGCGCCCGATCCGGTCAGCGCGCGCGTGCGCAGCCCCGCAAGCGCGATGAGCGCCGCGACGATCAGTCCGACGACGGCGCGCGCTGCGATGCCGCTGGTATCAGCCCCCGCGAGTTCGGTCACGATGCGGTTACGTGCTCGACAAGCGCTTCGATCACGCCTCGCATCGTCGATTCGCGCGCGACGATCGACACTGGGATACCGCTCTGCCGAGCCTCGTCGGCCGTGACCGGCCCGATGCAGGCGATGATTTTGTCGGAGAGCGCGTCGACCGGCGACGGTGATAGAGCCGCGGCGAGACTGCGCGCGGCGCTCCCAGACGCCAAGATGATGATGTCTGCTTCCGCGACCGCGGCACGGCTCTGTGGCGCAACGACCGGAATCGTCTCGTACGCTGCGACGACTCGTGGAGCCGGCGTGAGATGGGAAAGCGCGCGAGCGAGATCCGGTCGCGCATCCGCCGCCTGAACGATGAGCACCGCCTCGCCGTCACGGACACTCTCCGCGAGCGCCTTGCCGAGAGCGGCCGCCGTGAAGGTACCGGGCACGAGATCGGGAGTGCGGCCGAGGAGCCGCGTCACCGCGCGCGCCGTCGCGTCTCCGACAGCCGCGATGCGCGCGCGCGGCGGCTGTGCCGATCCGCGAGCTCGCGCAAATCCTTCAACTCCGTTGACGCTCGTGAAGGCGATCCAATCGAATGAGTCGGCGCGCTCGGCTGCGCTTGCGAGCGGCTGCGTATCCGCGGGCGGCGAGATGCGCACGAGCGGCATCGTCACGACGGAAGCACCGAGCTCTCGAAGATCGGATTCCGTCCGATCGCCGGCGGCCGAAGCGCGCGTCAGCAGCACGCGTAGCCCGCGCAACGGAGAAGTGTCAGGCGTCTGACGGCTCCGGCGGAGGCGCGAGCGTCTCACGCAGCCCGCGCTCGAGGCTGCGGTGCAGCCCGTCCAAATCGAGCAGCGCCTGGAGTGTCGCGGTCTCGGTTTGCTCCTCGGCTCGATCGGCGAGGCTCTCGCGCAGCTTTGTGACCGGCGCATGCAGCAAGCGGTTGACGATCGCGAGACTTGTCGATTCGATAAGTGCGCGTTCTCGCTCGTGCAGCTCGGGCAGACGCTCGAAAAGTTTTTGGATCTCGGCGGCGCGCACGGATTCCGCGCGCCGCCGCAAGTCGGCGATCAGCGGAGCAGCCGCCCGGGAGCGGTACCAGCGCATGAACGCGCGGGTGTTCTCGGCCACGATGGCTTCGACCGCGGGCATGTGCGCGCGCCGCCGTTTGAGATGCATCTCGACGACAGTGCGCAGATCGGACAGCTCGTACAGCGATACGCCCTCTATCTCGCCTGCCTCCGGCTCGACGTCACGCGGCGTCGCGACGTCGATGATGAGCAGCGGAGCATTCTTGCGCGCACGCATCCGCTCGGTCAAGGCGTGGCTTGAGATCTGTGTCGTGCCGGCGCCGATCGCGCTGATCACGAGATCCGCATCTGCGAGGAGAGCCGGAAGCGCACTCAGCTCGGCCGCGTGACCCGCTAGTTCCGCAGCGAGCTGTTTGGCTCGTGCTATCGTGCGATTGGCGATGACGAGGTCGGCGACGTTGCGAGCGCGCAGATGCCGCGCGACGATCGAACCCATTTTGCCGGCGCCCACCACGAGGGCGCGCGCCGAACGCAGATCGATGTGCCGCGCCGCGAGTTCGACTGCGGCAGAACCGAGCGAAACCGCATCCCCGCCGATGCCCGTCTCGGTGCGCGCGCGCTTGCCCGACTCCAGCCCTTTGCGGAACAGCCGCTCCATGATGCTTCCGGCGGTGCCGGCGTGCTGCGCGGCGCGCAATGCCGACTTGACTTGGGCGAGGATCTCGGCTTCTCCGACCAGCATTGAATCGAGTCCGCACGAGACTCGAAGCAGCTGCTCGACGGCTTCCGCACCGAGCATTGTATAGAGATACTTGTCGAAATCCTCGACGCGCATCGAACGGTACGTGGTCAGGAATTCTTTGATCTGCGCGACGCCGTCCTCGAGTTCGTGGACTTCCGCATAGATCTCGAGCCTATTGCACGTGGCGACGATCGCCGCTTCGCGGATTTCCGGATAGTCGTGGAGCGCGCCAAGCGCTTCGACCACCCGCTCAGGCGGAAACGAGTGCCGGTCGCGGATATGGGGCGGCGCGGTGCGGTGACTCAGACCAAGCATGACGATAGGCACAGTGCGTGAAGCGTTCTCGCGGTCCGAAGTCAACCCTCGCGAGAAAGAGCGGGACAGTTTGACTAATCGCGCAGGCCGCGACGCAGATGATGGGTGAGAATCGAGAGCTCGGACGCCAGATCGATCGTGCGCACGGCGATGCGCGCCGGCAGTTTCAGTTTTGTGGGAGCGAAATTGAGCAGCGCGCCGATGCCGCACGCGGTCAGCCGCTCGGCGACCGACTGCGCCGCATCGGGTGGAACCGTCACGACTCCCATGGAGCACTCCAGCGCCGGAAGCACTTTCTCCATGTCGTCCACGTGACTGATGCGCACGCCGTGCCATCGAGTGCCGACGAGCGAAGGATCGCTGTCAAAAATGCCCCCGATATGAAATTTCTCCTCGCGATACTCAAGAAAACCCGCGAGCGCGTGACCGAGGTAGCCGAACCCCACGATCGCGATGCGCCAGTCGCGATCGAGTCCGAGCAGGCGGCCGAGTTTTCGCATGAGCCCGATGACGTTGTAGCCTTGACCGCGGCGCCCCAGCGGCCCCAGCCGCGATAGATCCTTGCGCACCTGCGCTGATGAGATGCCGCGACCGACTCGCGCGGAGAGATCCTCAGACGTCAGCAGCGTGACGCCTTCGCGCACGCTGTCTTCGAGTCCGCGATGATAGAGGAACAATCGCGGCAAGTTGATCACGGCGGCGCCTTCCGGCCGAAGAACGCGACGCGTCGGACGAGCTGCAGCCGGCTTGCGTGCGCTCCTCATGCGAGCGCCGCGCGCGCGCTTTCGATCGTGAATCGTATATCGTCGGGGCTATGCGCCGTCGAGACGAAGGCGGCTTCGAACTGCGACGGCGCGAGATACACGCCTCGATCGAGCATCGCGTGGAAGAATGCCGCGTACGCCTTGGTGTCGGCGGCTTGTGCGGAGGCGAGATCCGTGACGGGCGCGGCGCTGAAGAATAGGCCCCACATCGAGCCCGCGCGCGCGAATTGCGCCGCGACCCCCGCGCCGGAAAACGCCGAGCGCAAGCCGCTGACGAGCATCTCCGTCTTCTCGTCTAACATCTCGTAAACGCCGGGGAGCATGAGTTCGCGGAGCTGCGCGATGCCTGCTGCCATGGCGAGCGGGTTTCCCGATAACGTGCCTGCTTGATAGACGTCGCCCGCCGGAGCGAGGCGATCCATGATGGCCGCTCTTCCGCCGAACGCGCCGACCGGAAGACCGGCGCCGATGATCTTGCCGAGCACTGTGAGATCGGGCGTGATGCCGAACGCGTTTTGCGCACCGCCCAACGCGACGCGGAATCCGGTCATGACTTCGTCGAAGATCAAGATCGAGCCGGCGCGCGTGCAGATGTCGCGCACCTTTTGCAGATAGCCCGGCAGCGGAGGGATGAGTCCCATGTTGCCCGCGACGGGTTCGACGATCACCGCGGCGATCTGCTCAGGGTAGCGCGCGAACGCTTCGCCAAGAGCCGCGGCATCGTTGTACGGCACGACGATCGTGTCGGCTGCCTGCGCTTTCGTCACGCCGGGAGAATTCGGGATGCCGAGCGTCAGCGCGCCCGACCCGGCAGCGACGAGCAGACCGTCCGCGTGCCCGTGATAGCAGCCCGCGCACTTGACGATCTTCTCGCGTTTCGTGTATGCGCGCGCGAGTCGCAGCGCGCTCATGCACGCTTCTGTCCCCGAGTTGACGAAGCGCACGCGTTCGATGGACGGAAACGCGAGTCGAACGAGTTCTGCAAGCGTCACCTCAGCCGCCGTCGGCGCTCCGAACGACGTGCCCATGCGCGCAGCGTTTTCGATGGCCTGCACCACGGCTTGATCGGCGTGCCCCAAGATCAGCGGGCCCCACGATCCGACGTAGTCGAGGTACTCGCGGCCGTCTTCGTCAAAAATGCGCGAGCCTTGGCCGCGCGCGATGAACAGCGGCGTTCCGCCGACCGCGCGAAATGCGCGGACCGGCGAATTCACGCCGCCTGGAATCACTTTGTTGGCGGCTTCGAAGAGGGCCGCTGACCGTGGCCGGGTGTTCATCGCGCGTCCGCCGCGACGCTGGCGAGCGCGCGGCGGTAATCCTCCGGAGTGTTGACGTTGGCCAGCGTCGCAGCGTCCCCCGTCTCAAGCGGATAGTGCGCGATGCGTAAGCCGTGCAGCGCAGCGGTGACGTTGCGGCGGCCGGCGCGCAACGCAGCCGCCGCCGCGGCCGACCATGGCGCTGTCGCATAGAGTGCGGCGAGCGGTTCCAGCGTTCCGTCCGGCCATCGCGGCACAACTGCGTCCGGCCAGGATGCATCGGATGCGGCCTTCACGATGCGAGCGGCAAAGGAGGCGTCAAGACCCGGCATGTCGCCCGCGGCCGCGAAGAAGTACGGCGTCTCAACAAACGACGCGGCCGTCACAAGCGCCGCAAGCGGCCCTTCGCCCGGCCGGTCATCGAGGACGACGCGCGCGTCGATCGCCGCCGCGATCGATTGCGCGAACGGCTCGCGCGCCGCCACGATGCATGCGCCGATGGGCGCGAGCGCCCGCCGCACGCGAACGATCATCGGAATCCCGAGAACGGGCAATTCGAGCTTGCGCGGCAGGCGGCTTGCCTCGCCGCCCGCCACGATGATCACGGTGACGCGCGGCTCAGCGCCGGGCGACGCGGGCGGCATACGAGCGGGCGAAATAGGTGATGATGATATCTGCGCCGGCGCGCTTGAACGAGACGAGAGCTTCGTCGACTGCACCCTCTTCATCGATCCAGCCTTCGCGGGCGGCGGCTTTCAACATCGCGTACTCACCGCTCACGTTGAAGACGGCGACAGGCAGGTTCACGGCGTCGCGAACCGCCCGCACGATGTCCAGATACGCGAGCGCCGGCTTGACCATGATGATATCGGCGCCCTCGGATGCATCGAGCAGCGCTTCCTTGACCGCCTCGCGCGCGTTCGGCGCATCCATCTGGTGCGTCCGCCGGTCGCCGAACGCCGGCGTCGATCCAGCGGCATGGCGAAACGGTCCGTAGAACGCGGACGCATATTTTGCGGCATACGACATGATCGCTGTGTCGACAAAGCCGCCGGCGTCCAGTCCCGCGCGGATCGCTCCGACTCGGCCGTCCATCATATCCGACGGGGCGATGATGTCCGCGCCGCATCGCGCGTACGACAGCGCACCGCCCACGAGCAGTTCGACGCTGCGGTCGTTGTCGATCGTGCCGTCTTCGCGCACGACGCCGCAGTGGCCGTGCGACGTGTACTCGCATGCGCACAGATCGGTCACGACGAGCATCTTGGGCAACGCTTGCTTGACGGCGACGATCGCCCGCTGCACGGGGCCGTCGTCGCGCGCGAGCCAGGATGCGGCATCGTCCTTTTCCGGCGGAATGCCGAAGAGCAGTATCGCGGGGATGCCGAGCGCCGCGATTCTCTTCGCATCTTCGACAAGCTCATCCACCGAGAGACGGCACACGCCCGGCATAGATGCGATCTCTTCGCGCACCCCCGAGCCGGGCACGACGAACAGCGGCTCGATGAGATTCTCAACGCGCACGGCATGTTCGGCGACGAGCGCGCGCATCGCCGGATTCACGCGTAGGCGGCGCGGCCGCTGCGACAGGTCCATCGCGCTACGCTCCCGCATCCCGGTGGCTCGCGATGATCTCGCGACCGCCGGCCGCGAGCATCTCTTCCGCCATCGTTGCAGCACGCATCTCTGCGTCGCGCGCGGCGACCGTGCACGACAGGCGAATGGCGACGTCGCCTTCCGATGAGCCGATAAACGCGTGGATCGTGATGAGCCCGCCTTCCGCATCGGCGGCCGCGTGCACCCCGACCGGTGCGAGACAGCCGCCGCCGACGGCGCGCAAAAATATGCGTTCGAGCGTCGTCGCAAGAGTTGTCGGCGCGTGATCGAGCGGCGCGATCAGTTCGGCACAGCGCTCGTCGTGCGCGCGCCGCTGGACGAAGATCGCCCCTTGGCCGGCTGCCGGAACGAAGAGATCGAGCTCAAGCGGTGCGCCCCCGCCGACGAGATCGAGCAGCCCAATGCGTTCCATGCCGGCATACGCGAGCAGCGCTGCGTCGAATTCCCCGTCGAGCACTTTGCGGACGCGAGTATCCACGTTGCCGCGGATCTCGCGGATGTCGAGGTCAGGACGCACGTTGGCGAGCTGCGCCCGCCTTCGCAGCGAACTCGTACCGACGACCGCGCCGGCCGGCAGATCCGCGACCGTGGCGAAACGATTGTCGCGCGAGACGAGGACGTCGCGCGCGTCTGCGCGCTCGAGCGTGACCCCCGCGTCGACGCCCGGCGTGCGTTGCGTCGGGAGATCCTTGAGCGAGTGCACCGCGATGTCTGCTCGATCGTCGAGGAGCGCCGCTTCCAGCTCTTTGACGAACACGCCGTCGCCGCCGATCGCAGCGATCGAGCGGTTGGGTGCGGCATCGCCTTTTGTGCTGATCTCGACGATCGAAGGTGAGACGTCCGCTCTGCGTCTGAGCGCATCGGCGACGATGCCGGCCTGAACAAGCGCGAGTCTGCTCGAGCGTGTTGCGATGCGAAGCTCTGCCGTGCGCGTTGCCGCCATGTCGCGTCGCTGTTCGCCCGCCGTACGGCCGGCTCCCACGAGCCATACGGGCAAGAGGGTATGCGATGCGACGTTCGCAACCCCGTCCGCGTGAACGGCTCCTTCGTCTCACGCGGGGCGTCCGTCGCGCCCTCATTGAAGTATGTGAGTTTCGCGCTGCTCGCCGGGCTGTATCTCCTTCGCATCGGCGCGGGTTCTCTTTGGGACAATAGCGAGCCGACATACGGCGAGATCGTCAAAGAGCTCTTCCGCACCGGCGACTGGCTGACGCTGCACTTGAACTTCGCGCCCTGGGATACGCATCCGCCGCTCTGGTTCTGGACTGCGGGCGCGTTCGTCGGCGCGCTCGGCCTCAATGAATTCGCGCTCCGCTTGCCCAGCGCGGTCTTCGGCTTGGCAACGGCCTATGTGACGTATCGCGCCGGGAAACGACTCTACGGCGACGCGGCCGGACTCATCGCGGCGCTCGCAAGCGGCGTCAGCCTGGAGATGATCGTTCTTTCGCGACTGGCGATGATGGAGACGATGCTGATCTTCTTTACGACGGTAGCGACGTTCTGGACGTACTTCGCGGTGCGCGACGCCGATCGGCGCGCGCTATGGATCGCGGCGGTCGCGGCTGCGCTCGGAACGTTGACGAAGGGACCGATCGCGATCGCGCTTCCGCTGCTCATCATCGTCGTGTGGCTCGCGTGGACGGGCCGGTGGAGCGCGCTGACGAACGTGCCGATCATCGGCGCGGCGATCGCCTATATGCTGCTGGCCGGATCGTGGTTCGCAGCTGCAACCGTGAAGTTCGGCCCCGCATTTCTTGTGGACTATTTCGGAACTTCCAACGTCGGGAGATACCTGCACCCCTTTGAGAACCAGCCGGGGCCGGTTTGGTATTACGTGCCCGTACTGCTCGTGGGATTCTTTCCGTTCATCGCATTTGTGCCGCAGGCGTTGCGTGACGCGTGGCGCGAGCGCGGCGATGACGAACTTTTCTTGCTGCTCTTCGCGGTGCTGCCGTTCGTCTTCTTCACCATAGCCCAGACGAAGCTGCCCAACTACATCGCCGTCATGTTCCCTGCGCTCGGCGTGCTCGTCGGCCGCGCGCTTGCGCCCGCGATCCAATCGGATGATGCTCGGCGCGTCCGCTGGGCGTATATCTCCACCGTTGCTGTGCTTGGGATCATTCTTGCAGCTGCAGCCATCGCCGTGCCACCGCATTTGAGCGGCGAACTGCGTGCGTTGTCGCCGTCGCTCGCGCTGCTTGCCGTGTTCACGGGCCTGCCGTGCGCGATATTCGCGCTCATGGCGGTCGTCTCGCCTCGCGCGTGGTTCGCACCCGTAGGACTAATCACAGCGATGACGGGCTTTATCGTCGCGCTGGCTTTCTTCGTCTTGCCGCAGATCGACGCGCTCAAACCCATGAAGGGCATGGCCGAACGGCTCATGGCGGCGCGGCGCGACGATGAAAGCGTCTGCTTCGACGGCGTGAGCGGCGGCTTTTCTCTGCTCTTCTATACCGAGGCCGGGCCGGTCACGTCGGTGGGAACGAACCCGACCGACGTGCTCCCGGCACGCTATTTCGCGGGCGGACGGCGCGCATTGTGCGTCGTGGCGCCTTCACGCTTCGCCGATCTGCAACGAGCGGACATTCGGCTCACCCCGATCGCACGCGATCCAAAAATGGTATTGGTCGCCGCGCGGCGATGAAGGAACGACGCTCATGAACGTTCGCCGGCTCCCGTCAAGCCTTTGGCTTCTCGCCGCTGCATCAGCCGTCGCATGTGTGCTGCACGCACAGGCATCCGCGCGAGCCGCAGGGGCGCCGACGATCGATCGAGCGGCGTCGGACAAGCTGCAAGCGGTGCTCGACGAGAGCCGGCGCAAAACCGGCACGCCAGGAGTGAGTGCGGCCGTGATGGTCGACGGGCACGTCGTCTGGCAAGGTCAAAGCGGATACGCCGATTCGGGCCGCCGTCAGCCCATCGTGGCGGGAACGCTCTATTCGCTGGCAAGCGTGACGAAGATGTTCGTCTCCACGATGGTCCTCCGGCTCTACGAAAGAGGCGATCTCAGACTTGACGACCCGATCGAAGCCTACGTGCCGTCGTACATCCCGAGCACGGACAGAGTCACGATCCGCGAACTGCTTGGCCACACGAGCGGTTACGATGACGTCGAAGGATATCCAGACATCATCCGCATGCTCAACGATCCGAACTTTCACTGGCGCAGGGACATCGTGCTGCGCCGCGTCAAGCCGGTGCATTTCAAACCCGGTTCCAAATTCGAATATTCGAACACGAACTACGTCATGTTGGGCGCGGTGCTCGAACACGCCGGCGGCACGACCGTCGACGTGCTGTTCGATCGGCTGATCGCGAAGCCGCTTGCACTAGAAGGCGACGCGGATTTTGCCCGGCTCGCGCGCTTCGCGCCGCGCATCGCGCACGGGTACGACGTCGAGAACAATAAGCTCCTCGACACGTTCAGCGGCGCCCGCGACCTCGGCGTTCCGACGGGCGACTGGGGACCGGTATGGACGGACGGCGGCATCGTGGCCAGCGCGGCGGGCGTTGCTCGGTTCACTGACGCGCTATACGGAGGAAGGATTTTACGGGCCGCCACGCTTGCGCAGATGCTGCGGGCCGGTCCCGACGGTTCGTACGGGCTCGGCACCCTGCGCTTGCGCTTCGACGGCCACACGTGGCAAGGCCACGACGGGTTCTACTCAGGATTCACGACAGAGACGTTCTACGATTTCTCGCGTCGCATGACGGTCACGGTGTTGACGAATCGCACGGACAACAACGATCCGGCTGCCGCCATCTGGAACCATCTCGTGATCGCGGTGGATGCGCTGCGCTGATCACTTATAGGAGTGCAGGCCGCTGATCCAGATGTTGACGCCGAAATAGCAGAACAAGATGCTGGCAAAGCCCACGATCGACGTGACCGCTGAGTTGAACCCCTGCCAAGACGGGCGCGTGTGCATGTGCAGGTACGCCGCATAGACGAGCCATGACGCCAGCGCTGCGGTCTCCTTCGGATCCCACTGCCAATACGAGCCCCACGCGTCGTGCGCCCAGAGCGCGCCAAGCACGATGCCGATCGTGAGCAGTATCTCGCCGACCGCGACCACGCGATAGGTCACGACGTCCAATTTCGCAGATGGCGGAACGTCGGCCAGCCAGCGCGGCGTGGTGCCGGCTCGCTCAGCGCGCCTCTTGTATAAGTAGAGGACGCTGGTCGCGAACGAGATCAAGAACGCTGCGTACGCGGCGAGCACGATCGGAACGTGGTAGACGATCCAATACGACTTGAGCGAAGGGACGAGCGGTTCGAGACCCTTGTTCCAGCCGCTCGCGTATGCGAGCAGCGCGTCGGCGACTGCGAAGACGATCGGGCCTGCATACCATATCGAAAAACGCGCGCCGAAGATCAGAAAGAGCACGACCGTCCAGAGCACCACCACGGAGAGCGACCCGTAGAGATCGTTCCACGGCACGTGGCCGCTGTAAAACCAGCGGAGACTCAAGCTGACGACTTGGCACAGGGCGCCCACGCTTGCGAGCGCGACGCCGCCGATCAGCACGGCTCGATTGCGGAAGAACAGCCAACCGACGAAGATCGCGAACGCGAACACGTAGATGATGACGGCCGCGAGGTACCACTCCATGTATTGCAGCGAGTGCGCGCTCAGCGCAGCCGCGGCGTTTGAATTGTACTGAGAGTATGCGCCCCCGTCAGACATTTGCGTTCACCGCTTTCACGCCGGGCTGCGCATGTGCCGTCAGGGTCGGCGCGTCAGCCGAGAGCACTGAGCGCCAACCCGCGACGAGGTCGGCGAACTCGTCTTCATACATCGCGTTCCCCTTCGTGGTCGTGACGGCGACGTCCGCTAGCGTGCCCGGCACACCGTCGCGGATGCGAGCATATAACTTGACCGGCAGAAAGAACAATGAGATCACGAATCCCGCGATGAGTATCGCGACGCCGGCGCCGACGAACGATTCTCCCGGATCGCTTCTATACGTGAGACCGGACCACGCGATCGGCGAGAGCGCGGTCAGACGGTAACCATCGCCGACATCGACGCTCTTCCCCACGGGCAAGAAGATCGGCTTGTCGGTCGTGGGGATGTTATCGTGAAATGCCCAGAAGATATATTCATCGTGTGCCGGCAGCGGCGCGCCGGGTGGAACCTGCGAGGGGTCGCTCGGGCCGGCCATGGTCATATACTGGAACCCGCGGCTCGTGCCGGGGAAGAGCAGTTCATCTTGCGGCATGAGCCGCTGCGTACCGTCCAAAGCGACCGCTCGTCCGTTATGCGTCACGGCCATGCGGCCTGCAAAGCCATACGACGCTTGGTAGATATAGACGCCGCCGCTTGTGACGTACGGATGATTCACGATGATCTTCGGCGCCGCGTGGTCGTTGGGGCCGGCCACCGTCACGTCGGATTCAAATTTCGATGCTTGATAGAGAACACCGGTCGGTGTGCGGACCGGCTCGAATTCGGCGGTGAACTTATCGAGCGTGAGCTGAACCGGCGTGTGCTCGATCGCAAGCGTCTGACCTTCGAAGACCTGAATCGCGCCGCGATATCCGTAGCGCCAGCCGAGGAACACGCCGAGGCAGAGCACGACGAAGCCGAGGTGTGCGATCAAAACGCCGTATCGCGCCCATTTCCTCGAGTGCGCGAACGTCCAGTGCGCACCGTCGATCTCTTGCGTGCGGATGACGAAACCGCGCTTGCGCAGGTACGAATCCGACGCGCGCGCCGCATCTTCTCGTGGCTGAGATGTCGAGAAGCTCGCGTGGAGCGCGAAATGATCGATCGGTACCGCGCGATCCGGCGGGAATCGCTTCGGAATGACGCGGCGGAACGTGCACACCGTCATCGAGATGAGCAGCAGCACGACGAGAGCGATGTACGGCACGGAGTGGAAGACGCCGTCTAGATGCAGGCGCACGATGAGATTGGCGACCGGCGCCGGGTACTCGGCGTAGTAGTGGTCGGCCGTCTGATTCTGGTCTATGATCGTGCCGATGGTCGTCGCCGCCGCCCAGACGCAGAAAACTCCGACTGGGAAGAGCACGTTGCTCAAGACGTCGAGGATCTCGTCGACGATCGGTTTTTGTGGGCGGCCGCGAACTGTCGTGCTCATGTCTTCGTGCGCGCGCTTCTTGTGCGTTTTCGCGCATACCTAGACCGCCTGTTCACGCCGCTGCGATTTTCGGCTGAGTGAGGCGCACGACGACGATGCTCGCGAGATAGAGGCCGACCAGCGGCAGCGCCAGCAGCGCCATCGTCAGCGGGTTGCCGTCGGGCGCCGCCACGCCGGCCAGCACGCAGATGACCACGGTCGCGTGGCGCCATTTATCTGCCAGCATCTTCGCGTTGACCAAGCCCACGCTCGCGAGGATCGACAGCACGATCGGCAGCTGGAACATCACGGCGAAGATCGCGAGCAAGATCGCGACGAAGCCGATGGTCGGATCGAGCTGATACGTCCCGACGAGACCTGCCGACTGCGTCAGACCGAAGAGCGCGTGCAGCACGAACGGCAAGATGATAAAACCGCAGAACGCAATGCCGGCTGCGGACATCGCGAAGGATGGGATCACATACCAGCCGATCTTCTTGCGCACGCGTTTGTCCAGCGCCGGCGCGACGAACGCATACGCCTGATAGAGAACGATGGGCATGCCGATGACGATACCGCTCAGCAACGAGAGTTTAATCTCGACGGTGATCACCTCGGCGGGTGAGAAGACGTGCAGTTGGATGCCGTTGAGGAAGTGGATCTGCACCCATGCCAACAGCCGCGGCATCAATGGGAACGCTGCGGCTGAGACGACCACCACGGCGGCGATCGAGATGAGCAGACGGTTACGCAGCTCCGCGAGGTGCTGCGTGAACGTCATCTCTACATCGTCGTCGCGAACGTCGTCGGGCAACTGACCCGCTTACGTCTGGCCTGGAGGCGGGTTCTGATGCGGGGCGGTCGGGGTTTGCGGCGGCGGCGGTAGCGGCGGCGGTTCTGCCGGAGGCTGCGGTTCGGCCACGCTTGCCGTCGGATGGAGTGCGGTATCGAATTCTTTCTTCGCAAGGCCCATCGAACGCGCGAGTTTCGGGAGTCGGTCCGCGCCGAAAAGCAGCACGACCACACCGACGATCGCGAGAATGATGGGCGTGTCAAGGATGGCGAAAACCGGTATCATCGAGCGTTGGCTCCTTATCCGGCGCAGGCGGCCGTTTAGGTCTCTGTACCTATTGCGGCAACTCCGCTCGCGCCCTGCTTTAGACCGATGAAAATCCCGTAAAACCGCGCGTGATGCGCTGCAGTTCGTCGCGCCCGGGCGTGGCCGGAAGACGACCGAGAGCAGACTCGGCATGCGCGGCGAACTCGGCGGCTTTGGCGGCTGCCCGTTCGATGCCGCCGCTCGTGCGCACGAGGTCGATCGTGCGGTGACGCTGTGCGACCGCTTCAACTGTGTCGGGATCGTCAAACGCGAAGAGCTCTGCGATTGCCGGCCGAAGCGCGCTTTGACCGCCGCCAAGCGCGTAGATCAATGGCAGCGTCATCTTCTTTTCGCGAAGGTCGGAGCCGGCCGGCTTACCGAGTTCCGCCTCCGTCGCGGTATAATCCAATATGTCGTCGCGGATCTGGAACGCCATGCCGAACGACCGTCCGAATTCGCGAAGCGTTTGCACCGCGGGCGACTCGCGCAGTTGCGGACCTGCGGTCGAGCCTGTCTGGAGCAACGCAGCGATCGCGCCGCATTCGGCACATGCAGCGAACAGCTCCGCCGTCTTCTTTCCTATGATATCGAAATATACGTCGGGTGCGAGATCCGGATTGCCGGCGGCCCGCAGCTGCTTCACCTCGCCGTTGCAGATCTCGGCGAGCATCGCAGCGAGTATCGTCGGGACCGGATTTTGGTAACCTTGGGTCACCTTCTTGAAGACCCATGAGAAGAGATAATCCCCGGCGAGGACAGAGAAACGATTGCCGAGGGCGTGGTTTGTGGATTCGCGGCCGCGGCGGATGTCGGCGTTGTCCAGCACGTCGTCGTGGATGAGCGTGGCGACGTGGATGAGCTCCATGTACGACGCGAGGACCGGGTCTTCGGTGGCAGCGGCGACGCACGCGCGCGCCGCGAGCATCGTGATCCGCGGCCGCAGCCGCTTTCCGCCGGCATCCAACATGTTCCAGACCGCACCGGCGATGTGCGCGTTCTCGGCCGACAGTTCTTCGCGGACGAATTCTTCGACGACGGATTGAATCGCGGACTGCGGCGAACTCGTGATCACGCGACACCCGCCTGCTCGAGCCGGCCGCTGTCCGCCGTCACCGCGGTCGACGGCCGCGTTCCGGAATGGATCGTCACGATGCCGCCGAGGAGCCGGACGTAGCGCGCATGTTCAAAACCGGCAGCTGCGAAAATGCCGGCCAGCCTATCCGCGTCGGGAAAGTTGACGAGCGACTGCGGGAGATAGCGATACGCAGCCGCATCGCCGCCGACGATCCGGCCGAGCAGCGGCACGACGCCGTAGAAGTGAAGATAGAACATTTTCCGCCACAACGGATTCGGCGGTTTTGAGATCTCGAGGTTGACGAACGACGCCCCTGGTCGAAGGACGCGCCAGATCTCTCGGAGACCAGCGGCGACGTCAACGAGATTTCGCATGGAAAAACCCATCGTCGCGCCGCTAAAACTCGCGTCCTCGAACGGCAGACGCAGCGCATCTGCCTGAACGAACTCAATGTTCGGCGCCGCGTTCTTTGCTCGGGCGACCTCGAGCATAACGGGGCTGAAATCCACGCCGGTGACACGGCCATTTGGGACGCGCCGTGCGAGATCGCGCGTCATCACGCCGGTGCCGCAGCAGAGGTCGAGAAGGCGCGCATCGTTCGCGGGCGCGAGCATGTCGATCGCCTTGCGGCGCCACGATGCATCGATACCCGCGGTCATCACGGAGTTGGTGAGATCGTATCGCCGCGCGATGCGATCGAACATCTCGCGCACGACGCCGCCTTTGTCCATGTGTTTCGCGCTTCGGATGGCCGGAAAACGATTCCTGGGAACGGCTTCGCGCCGGTCAACTAGACTCGCATGGAGGGAGCGGTGAGGATGAGGCATGAGCGATCTTGCCGTCTGCTTCGGACCTGCCGCGCGTGTCGTCATCTGCCAAGCGTTCGACCACGCCACGAAATCGATCTGCGCAGAATTCTACGACCTGAAAGATGGCGCCGTCAGAGCAGCTCTTGCCCGCGCGCGAGCGCGCGGCGTCGCCGTCGATGTCCGCACCGAGCACCATCGCCACGCGTTCACTTCGCATGCCGTCCTGCATGCAAAAGCCGCAGTCGTCGACGGACGCACGGCGATCATCACCACTGCCAATGTTACGCGTTCCGGCTTCGACTCACCCGGCGAAGTGTGCGTGGTCGATCATCGGCCGGACGACGTTCGCGCGCTTTCCGCCGCGATCGCCGGTTTCCCCGATCCGGCATTGCCCGACGAAAGAATCGCGGCTGGTCCTGGCTCGTCTCTGCGCGCTTCCATCGCAACGCTCCTCAGTTCATCTTCCGACTTGCGCATCGCATCGGAAGATCTCTCCGACGAAAGTGTTGTGGAAGCGTTGATCGCCCGCCGCGCCGCAGGCCGTCACGATCGCGTGCTGATCAATGAACGAGGCGCGCTCAGCCGCGAAGAACGGAGAACCGTTTGCCGGCTCAATGGCGCCGGCATCGCCGTACGCGCGCCGGTCGACGCGTACATGCACGAGAAATACGTCGACGATGGCGATCGCATCTACATCGGCTCAGCCAACCTCACGCGCAACGGGCTCGACGAGGGCCGAGAGATCGGCGTGGTAGCGCCCGCCGGCGACTTCGGAATCGGCGCCGCCCGATTGCGCGCGAATTTCGACGCGCTCTGGTCCTCCTCGTCCCCTGTGTAGGGCGGACCTTTATGGTCCGCCTGGGTTTTTTCTCGCGGGTGCGCCCGCGCGCGAGGTGGAAGCGTGCGCCGACATGCGGATAACACGTCGAGTTCGCACAGTTCGTAACATCCGTCTAGTCTGGGTTCTCGCGGCTTTTGTATCGCTCGCTTGCATCGCGCCGCTGTGCGCGCGGCTCTATATCTCGGCGGTTACGTCGCAGCGCCGCTACGTCGTCATTGCAACCGTGCCCGCGCGCCACGTAGCTCTCGTCTTCGGCGCCGGATTGCTTCCCGATGGTTCGCCGACACCGATGTTGGCGGACCGGGTCGATGCGGCGGTGGAACTCTATCGCGCGGGAAAAGTTATGGAACTGTTATTTTCCGGTGACAATAGCCGGCCGGAATATAATGAAGTCGGCGCGATGTTCAAGTACGCGGTTGAACGCGGTGTTCCGGGATCCGCGATCACGCTCGACTACGCGGGATTCGACACGTATGACAGCTGCTATCGCGCACACGCGATATTCGGTGTGACTTCGGCGATACTCGTGACGCAGCGCTATCATCTGCCGCGCGCGGTGTATGACTGCACGATGCTCGGCATCGACGCGGTCGGCGTGGGAACGCCCGATTGGGGCGCCTACGGCGATAGCATGATGGCGGGTTATGAAGTACGCGAGACTGTCGCCGATGTCAAATCGCTCTGGGACATAAACGTAAGCCACCGCCCAGCTACGCTGACGGGAGCCTACCTCGGAATGCATTGAGGCGCGGGCCGACTGGCGTCGGCCCCTTCGGTCCGTTCTTACCCTTTCGGTCGGTTCTTACGCGATGCTTGCGCTACTAGGGCGGCGATAATCGGGGGAAGAGGCGCGCTGCATTCGCGGTCGTGGCGGCGGCGATCTCGGCTTCACTCGAGCCGCGCAGTTCTGCCACTCTGCTACAGGTCAACGCGAGATGCGCCGGCTCGTTGCGCTTGCCGCGAAACGGCGTCGGCGTCATGTACGGGCAATCGGTTTCCAGCACGAGGCGATCGAGCGGCGCGCGCGCGATGGTGTCGTGCAGTTGCAGGGCGTTCTTGAACGTGGCAGCGCCGCCGATGCCCAGATACACGTCGAATTCATCGATAAACGCCTTGGCACTCGTCCAATCGCCCGTCCAACAGTGGATCACGGCGCGGCGGCTGCGATCGAAGTGTTCGCGCAGCAGCAGGGCGACGTCGTCTTCCGCCTCGCGGCAGTGGATGATGGCCGGCAGATCGAGCCGCGCAGCGAGATCGAGCTGGCGCGCGAACACATCGCGCTGAATCGAACGCTCGGAGAAATCGTAGTGATAATCGAGACCCATTTCGCCGACGGCGACCACGGCCGGATTCTGTGCCGCTGCCGCAAGCCACGTGAGATCGCCCGCGTTCTTGGCTTCGTGCGGATGAACGCCGACGGCCGGCGCAAGCGCTGGGTGAGCCGCGGCAAGAGCGATCGTCGCGGCGCTCGTCGCCTCGTCCTGTCCGGCGGAGACGATGCGGCGCACTCCGGCTTGCATGGCCCGGTCGAGCACGGCGTCAAGATCTTCGACAAACGCTTCGCCATCGAGGTGCGCGTGCGTGTCGACGAGATCGAGCGTCACGACGCGGCAGCGGCGGCTTCAACCCGAGGGAAGAGCGCAGGAGGCACCGTCGTATGCGAACCCGTGGGAAGCGCGCCCCAGCGGAGCGTATCGGTCCACGGCGCACCCGGAACGCCCGTCAGGCCGAGCGAGGACCACATGACGTCGGCGCTCGTCGGCATGAACGGATACACGAATGCCGCGATCCAGCGCAACCCTTCGCATAGATCGTACAGGACCCGGTCGAGCTCAGCCCGGTCTGCTTTTTTCGCCAACTCCCACGGCTTCGTCTGTTCCACGTACAGGTTAAGCGCGCGCACCCGCTCCCAAGCGCTACTCAGCGCGCCCCGGAAATCCACGCGAGCGAGAGCGTCTTCGTACGCCGCCCGCGCGTCGTCGAAGGCCGCAGACAACGAATCGTTGACGTGCGATTCGGGCACGACGCCATCGCGGTAGCGTGCTAGCATCGAAAGCGTCCGCTGCACGAGATTGCCGAGGTCGTTTGCGAGGTCCGCATTGTAGCGCCGCAGCGTCTGCTCTTCGCTGAATCCGAAGTCGGATCCGAACGTCGCTTGCGCGAAGAGGACGTAGCGCATAGCGTCGACGCCGAACTGCGCGATCAGGTCGGCGGGCCGGACCACGGTGCCCTTGCTCTTGCTCATCTTCTCGCCTTCCATTGTGATCCAGCCGTTGGCGAAGACGAGCGCGGGCAGCGGAAGTTCGAGCGCCATGAGCAGTGCCGGCCAGATGATCGTGTGGAAGCGGAGGATCTCTTTGCCGATGAGATGCACGTCGGCCGGCCAGAGATGCGAGAACCGATCGAGATCGAGCGGGTAGCCGGCAGCGGTGATATAGTTGCAGATCGCATCTACCCAGACATAGATCGTTCCGCCGCCGCCCGGCAGAGGCACACCCCAACCAACCGTCGCGCGCGACACGCAGAGATCTTCCAAGCCGCCTTCGAGGAGCGAGAACATCTCATTATATGCGCTTTGCGGGCGCACCCAACCAGGATTGTCGCGGAAGTGCGCGATCAGGCGATCGCGGTACGCCGAGAGCTTGAAGAACAGCGCGTCTTCGGAAACCCACTCCACTTCTCGCCTGCACTCGGGATTCGGACAGCGGCCGTCGATGAGTTTGCTCTCCGGCCAGAACGTCTCATCGTTGCGGCAATACCAACCTTCGTAGCGCCCGGGCACGATGTCGCCTTTCTCGCGCAGCATCGTGAAGATGCGCTGGACGGCCTTTTCGTGATCCGGATCGGTCGTGCGGATGAATTGGTCGTACGAGATATCGATATCCCGCCACTGCTGTTTCCAGCGCTCGACGATCTGATCGCAGAACGCTTTGGGCGTCATGCCCGCCGCCGCCGCGACGTCGGCGATGCGCTGCCCGTGCTCATCCGTGCCGGTCAGGAAATGCGATTTGCCCTTCCCGGCGACGCGATGGTACCGCGCCAGCACGTCTGCGGCGATCGTGCTGTACGCGTGGCCGATATGCGGTGTGCTGTTCGTATAGTACAGCGGCGTCGTGAGGTAAAAAGTATCCTTGGCCATATCCGCTCATGTGCGTTCGGAGACGCCAAAACCCCTGCCGCGTCGGCGCGATGCTATTCGAAGGGGCCGACGTCAGTCGGCCCACCCTATTCGCGATCTGCTTCTTCCTGCGCGAGCTCGTACAGTGCGCGTTTCGAAACGCTCGTGATGCCGTGCAGCGCTCGAGCGACCGCGCTCACGCTCGCGCCGCCGGCGAGAAGCGCGCGCACCGCCGACCGTATCGCGGGCGATATTTCCGCGGATGGCGCGTCGTTCGGCGCGCCTTCGATCACAACCGTGAACTCGCCGCGCGCCGGCCACGAGATCGCTGCGCGAGCTTCGGCTGCGCTGCCGAGCACTTGCTGCTCGAATTTTTTGGTGTATTCGCGAAGGACGAATATCCGCCGGTCGCCCAGTTCGCGCTCGATATCGTCGAGCAGCGCGCGCATGCGGACGGGCGCTTCGTACAGCACCGTGCATGCGGGCTCTCGAACGAGGCCGGCGAGGTAGGCGGCACGCGGTCCCGGCTTGCGCGGCGGGAAACCGTCGAAGCGGAAACGCGACGCGTCAAACCCCGAGAGGACAACCGCGCTCGGGACCGCGCTTGGACCGGGAAGCACTTCAATTGCGGCACCCGCCGCGCGCGCGGCGCGGATCATCTCGATGCCCGGATCGGAGATGCCGGGCATGCCGGCATCGCTCACCATGGCCACGGTCTTCCCTGCAGCCAGCAGTGTACGGAGCGCATCGATCCTGCGTGCCGCCACGCGTTCGTGGAATGACTGCACCGGCTTGTCGATGTTGTGCGCGCGCAGCAGCACAGCGCTGACGCGCGTATCTTCCGCGAAGATCACGTCGCATTCACGCAGCGTCCGCAAGACGCGCAGCGTGATATCTTCCAGATTGCCGAGCGGTGTCGGGCAAAGAACCAAACGTCCGGCCATAGCGCGGTGCATTCCGCGGGCAGCCGGCGAATCGCTCTTGCGCGCTAGCCGCCCGAGTTCACCAAGGCCTTTGACGGATCGAGGATGAGCGGTGCGCGCGGTTCCTGGCTGAAGTCGAAATCGTTGCGCAGGTCACCGAGGATCGGCTGGTTCTCGCGCACGTCGGGTCGAGGATCCGGACGGCCATCGGTCTTTGGGTCGATGCGCTCGCTGCTAAGGAAATCGTCCTCGATGAATTTGACGTACGCGTCGAACGAGAGCGTCTGGTGGTCGATATAGCCACGTCGCGCATACGGGCTGATCACGAGCGCCGGCACGCGCAACCCATAGCCGTTCTGATCGACGGTCGGCGGCTTGACGTGGTCGTAGAAGCCGCCCCAATCATCCCAGGCCAGAAAGATGGCGCTCGATTTCCAATCCGGCCCTTGCATGACTGCGTTGATGACGCCCGTGACATACTGTTGCCCCGCGCTGACCGCTGCCGGCGGATGTTCGCTCACGCGGCTGTTCGGGCAGATCCACACGACCGACGGAAGCGTTCCGTTCTTGGCCGCCGCGTAGAACTCGTCGATGCTCTCGATGTTGCTCAGCTGACCATCTTGGCGGACGGTCGTGAAAAACGGCAGGGGGTTCCAGATGCCGGGCGTGCGCGCGCCGAGCCGGCCTTGCCGGCCGGTCAGCGAATCATCTTCTGTGTCCGGCTCGGATCCCGCGAATATGTAGTACGCCCAGCTCACGCCGTGTGCGTGCAGCAGGTACGTGAGATCGGTCCACGCATAGTTGGGCGGCGCATGCGTGCGCAGCCGCGGCGGTCCGAAGTCCGGCGGCATGCCCGGACTCTGCAACGCGTTCGTGCACGATGAAGGATCGTCGGGCACGGCGCAATGCGCCGACCACTCGGAGACCATGAACAGATGTTCCGGCAAGCTCCACGACGCGTTCGGCTCGAACATCGCGTCTTGCAGAACAAAATTGTCCGCATAGTCCCAATAGTTCGGCAGCTCGCGACGATCGTGGTAGCCCATGACGTCCGGAACCGTCGCGCCTTGGCAACGCGGATCGTGACTCAAGCCCTTGCACTTGATGTCGCCGTGTTCCGATCGGTCGATGAAGCCGTCCATCCGTCCGCCATCGATGTCGGCGACGGCGTCTTTCTGACCGTGCGGACCGCCGTAGTTGATGTCCGCTGAATCGTGATAGGGCGCCACGCATTTGCCTCTGGCCGGGTCGGTGACACAGACGGTCGGCACCCCGTTGCGCATCGGGATCCCGTTGACGCCGGGATACGTCCCGAAATAACTATCGAAAGAGCGGTTCTCTTGCATGATCACGATGATATGCTTGATCTTTTGGATCCCGCCCGCGTCGGTCGCCGCCGATGCCGAGGACGACGGCGCGAGCGCGGCACCGCCTTGAATGGCGGCCAGAACGGCGGCAAGCGTGATGGGTGCAAATTGACGAGCATGCATGATGGACATTATACGCCAAAACTGCCGCACTTGGGATGAAAGGCGGATTGGAGCAATCCGCTGACCGTCAGAAGGTTCGCGGTGCGCTGCGCCGCAAACCGAGACGCGAAACAAGCGATCGTGGAGAATGAACGAGCGATGAACTCGACCGATTCCGTCGCGGCCTTTCGGGCGCTGCACGCCCAAGACCGTGTTCTCGTCATCCCCAATGTTTGGGATGCGGCCTCGGCGGCCGTGTTCAAAAGCGCCGGCGCTCAGGCGATCGCCACGACGAGCTGTGGTCTCGCCTGGTCATGCGGATACCCGGACGGCGATATGCTGCCGCAAGACAGCATGCTCTTCGCCGTTCGCGCGATCTGTCGCGTGGCGCGCGGCACACCCGTCTCGGTGGATTTCGAAAGCGGTTATTCGAGTGATCCGCGCGCCGTCGCAGACGCGGTCTTGCAGCTGCGCGAGATCGGCGTGGCAGGCATCAATCTCGAGGACGGCGCCGATCGACCACAACTGACTGCCGAAAAGATCATCGCCATCAAGCGCGCTGTCGCAGGTCATGGTGATATCTTCATCAACGCGCGTACCGACGTCTATCTTCGCGAACTCGCAGCCGGAGAGGATGCGGTACGCGAGACGATCGAGCGAGGAAAGCGATTCCAAGATGCGGGCGCCGACGGTTTTTTCGTACCGGCTCTGACCGAGAACGGCGCGATCGAACGGATAACCTCGTCGGTCCCGCTGCCGCTGAACGCGCTCGTATGGCCGGGGTTGGCGCCAACGGATACGCTCTATAAGCTCGGCGTTCGCCGCTTGAGCGCGGGTGGCCGTCTTGCCGAAGTCGCTCTGAGCGCTGCACGCACCGCGGCGCGCGCGTTCATGCGCGACGAATCGCGCGACGAGGCGGTCGCTCATCCGGGCGGCGTGACGTACGACGAGATGAACGCACTCTTTCAATAGGAGACGGCTCTCGTGTCGACCGACTTTCGCGACGGACGAACATTCCCGCGCAGAGGGCGAACGCCGCTCGGGGGATTCTACTGGCTTGCCCGCCTGACGGACAAAGGCCGCGCGTCGGCCGCCGGCACGCTCCACGATTACTACTATCCATGTCCGATCGATCGCGGCATGATGGCGCAGTGGGGCGTGAAGCCTGCGCAATTCGACGCGATGCTCAGCGCGAACGCCGACGACGCTGCCGTTCTCGCGTGGGCGCAGGCGACGATTCCCGAAGCCAAACGCGATGCCGCGAATTCATGGCTGTTGGCGGAGTATATCGAGAACCTCGATCGCCAGGACCGCGAGGAAGGCGTGACCGGCTAGGCGACGAGATCTCCGCAGAGCGTGGAGACGATACCTGTGGAAAGATGGTACTCCGCGCCGACGACCGCGAGTCTGCCTTCGGACCTCGCCGCGGTGACGATCGGCTCCGACTGCTGTAAAGCAGCCGTCACGCTGCGCACGTTTTCTTCGATCGCCGCTTGGAGCAGATCATCTCGGCCTTGCGCGCGCGCGACGCTCGGCCGGATAGCGTCGATGATCGTCGCGATGCGGGACTTGGCCGTCCGTTGATGCACGACCGCGTCCACCGCAGCGGTGACTGCGCCGCAGTTCGAATGGCCTAGCACCATCACGAGCGAGCATCCGAAAGTCTCGACCGCGTATTCGATCGAGCCGATGACGTGATCGTTGAGGATGTTGCCGGCGACACGGATGACGAACAGATCGCCGAGGCTTTGATTGAATACGATCTCGATCGGCACGCGCGAATCGGAGCAGCCGAGCACCGTCGCAAACGGTCGCTGTTCGGCGATCAAATGCCGCCTCTTCACAGCGTGCGCGTGCATGGTTTCCGGCGCCACATCGGCTGCATACTTGCGATTGCCGTCGATGAGCCGCTGCAACGCGTCTGCCGGCGAAACGGTTCGATACACGCTTCGTGTCCTTTCTCGCCGCGGCCATTCGGCTTAAGGGGCTTCGACCCTGGAGGGATTGTGCATTGGGCAGAGTCAAGTGCCCCGAGCGTTTTGCTCGAAGGTGAAAGGGAGAGCTTCACATGGCTGCGGTCAAGAACTATAAGCCCGGCGAGATCTGCTGGACCGATCTTGGAACGACAAGCACTGCCGGCGCGAAAAAATTCTACAAAGGCCTGCTCGGTTGGAAGCTGACCGATTATCCATCCCCCGCTGGCGGGAAGTATACGATCGCGACCGTGAGCGGCAAAGATGTATGCGGTTTTTATCCCATGTCGGCCGAACAGAAAAAGATGAAAGCGCCGCCCATGTGGGTTCCATACGTCAACGTAAGAAATATCGCCGCAACGATCAAGAAGGCGAAAGCGGCGGGCGGAAAAGTCATCGTTCCCGCGGAGAAGATGGGGGAAATGGGCAAGATGGCCGTTCTCCTCGACCCGACCGGCGCTGCGATCGCGCTCTGGCAAGCCGACAAGAATCCGGGCGCCGGCATCGATGGCAAACCCGGCACGGTCTGTTGGCAAGATCTCAATACGCCGAAGCCTGCCGTCTCGTCGAAATTCTACTTGAAGACTTTTGGATGGAAGACGACGACCACCGAAGCCGGCGGCATGAAGTACTCGATGTTCGTCATCGGCAAGTCGCGCGAGTGCGGCATGTGGCCGACCCCGCTGAAGAACCTTCCTCCGTCGTGGGTGACCTACTTTCAGGTCGCTGACTGCGCGAAGGCAGTGGCCAAGGCCAAGCGCCTTGGCGCGAAAGTGATGATGGGAACGACTGTGGTTCCAGAGATGCTTTCGTTCGCCATATTAAAGGATCCGCAGGGCGCTGCGTTCGGAGTGCTGCAGCCGCAGTAGCGCGCCGAGCGTCGTCGCGCCGAGTTGTCCGGACTAGCGGTCAACCTGCGCCATGCGGCTCTCGTTGTATCGCGGTCCGGCCACCTTATCCGGCGAGAGCGCGGTCTCAAGTTCGGTCATGTCTTCAGACGTGATCTTCACCGTTTCCGCAGCGACATTTTCCTCGAGGTAACGTAGCCGCTTCGTTCCCGGAATCGGAACGATATCCGGGCCTTTATGCAGGAGCCACGCGAGCGCGATCTGAGCGGGCGTGGCGTTCTTGCGCGCCGCAAGTTCGCGCACGGTGGACGCGGCTCGCATGTTCGCGTCGAAATTGGCGCCTTGGTAGCGCGGGTCGTCGCGGCGGAAATCGCCGTCGACCAACTCCTCCGCACGCTTGGCCGAGCCCGTGAGAAAACCGCGGCCGAGCGGCGCAAAAGGCACGAGGCCGATGCCCAATTCACGCAAGAGCGGAATGATCCGTGGTTCGAGGTTCCGCTCCCACAGCGAGTATTCGCTCTGCAGCGCGGTTATCGGATGCACGGCGTGCGCGCGCCGGATCGTGTTCTCTCCGGCTTCCGATAGACCGAGGAAGCGGACCTTGCCTTCGCGCACGAGCTCGGCCATCGCCCCGACCGTTTCCTCGATCGGAACCGCGCGATCCACGCGATGTTGGTACAGAAGATCGATGCGATCCGTGGCGAGCCGGCGCAATGAACCTTCGACGGCTTCGCGCACATGTTCTGGCCGGCTGTCTTGGCCGACGATACCTTCCTCGCCGAAACGGAAGCCGAACTTCGTGGCGATGAAGACCTTATCTCGGTGGCCGTGCAGTGCGCGACCGATCAGCTCCTCGTTGGTATATGGTCCGTACGCTTCCGCGGTGTCGAAGAGTGTCACGCCGAGCTCGATCGCGCGATGAAGCGTCGCAACAGATTCGCGCTCGTCTCGCTCCTCGGGGCTGCCGTAGGAGGCGCTCATGCTCATGCATCCGAGGCCGAGCGCGGAAACAGTGAAGCCTTCTGAACCGAGTTTGCGAGTGCTCAACATGGTGCCGCTCCGTTTCGACTAGTCGATCGCTGCTTGATACTGCTCGTCGCTGACCTTCTCCATCCACTCGACTTGTTTGCCGTCGAGCTTTTCTTGGATGGCGATATGCGTCATAGCCGTTGCATGAGCCGCACCATGCCAATGTTTCTCGCCTGGGGCGATCACGACGACGTCGCCTGGGCGAATTTCTTCGATGGGCCCGCCCCAAAGCTGCGCTCGTCCGCAACCGGCGAGCACGACCAGCGTCTGCCCGAGCGGATGCGTGTGCCACGCCGTCCGTGCGCCCGGCTCGAACGTGACGCTCGCGCCGCTCACGCGCGCCGGATCGGACCTATCGAAAAGTGGATCGATACGGACAGTCCCAGTGAAATATTCCGCCGGTCCCTTACCGGAAGGCTGCGAGCCTGCGCGCTTGATGTCCATCTTCTTCCTTTCGGACTTGAGTTCGACAGTTCGTGCTAAGGAATCTGAACTGTGTACCGCTAAGCGGCCATGATGAAACATTCGCTGGGGCGTTACGTCTATGGCGTGGCGGCGATTGGCTTTGGCGTCTGCGCCCTTGTCTGGCATGACATCAGCAACTGGCTGCAAATCAAGGCGCCCGGCGACCTTGCCCACAACACGATCATCACCTCCGTCGTGGCGATCATCGAGATACTCGGAGGCGCAGCGGTTCTTTGGCCGAGGACGGCCCGGGCAGGCGCGATCGTGCTCGGTGCGATGTACTTCGTCTTCGCACTGTTCACGGTACCGTTCATCATCAAGCAGCCGCTCGTCTACAATAGCTACGGAAACTTTTTCGAGCAATTCTCGTTCGTCGCGGGCGCTATAATCCTCTACGCGATTTCCCCTCCGGTCGCCGCGACTCGCGATTCGAAACTGACGGTGTTCGGATACTACACGTTCGGCCTCTGTGTGCTCTCGTTCGGGCTGGAACAACTTTTCTATCTTGCTCCCACTGCAAGTCTCGTTCCGAAATGGATTCCGCCCGGACAGATGTTCTGGGCGATCGCGACCACCATCGCATTTGGGCTTGCCGCCGTCGCGCTGCTCACGGGGTTGAAAGCGCGGCTCGCGTCCGGATTGACCACTGCGATGCTCATCGGTTTCGGGCTGATAGTCTGGGCGCCGGCGCTTGTCGCCAATCCCCATGACTTTTTCAGTTGGACCGAAACGGTGGAGACGTTCGGCATCGCCGGCTCAACGTGGATGGTCGCCGAGTATCTCGGGCGACCTCGTTCGAACGACTCGGCCCAAGCAATCTGAAAAATCGCGGAAGGCGTCGTAGCCTTCGCAAAGGCACCCTCTGCAGATCTGCCGTAAGATTTGCTCGATGACACGTCTTCAAAGCACGCGTTCGGCTCGCGTACTGAGCGGTCTTTGTCTGTTCGTCGCGCTCTGCGCAACGCCCCAAGCGGCGCGAACCCAGCCTGCGGGCGTCTCGCTCGTCGGTATCTGGGGAAGCACGAGCGTTGCTATGCCGACATTGCGCGGCGAGCTCACGGTGACGCGCGCCGGTGCGAATTGGAAAGCTCTCATCTCAGGCGTGAGCGCGGCCGCTTCTTCGCCTGACAATCGGATTCAATTTGTATTCCCGAGCGGACTGGGTCAATTTCGCGGCCGTGTGAATCCGGATGGAAAGACGATCGCCGGCTTCTGGTGCCAACCGGCGACGGCCGCGAACCAAGCGCTCGCGTCTCCGGTCGTTCTCATGCGCTCGGCCTCTAACGTCTGGCGCGGTTTCGTACGTCCGCTCGATGGGCGTTTCACTCTTTATCTCAGGATCTTCCGCAACGCCGATGGCTCGCTCACCGGCGCATTTCGCAATCCCGAGATGAATTCTCGCGGCGGCGCGAGCCAGTTCAGCGTCACACAGTCCGGCGGCGTGGTGCATTTCGCCGCACAGCCCGATCCGTCGCAGCCGCCGATCCGACTTGGCGCTGATCTCCTCAGCGCGCCGGATCGTCTTCAGATCTATTGGCCGGATGCGGCGAGCGTGCTGCAGTTACAGCGGCTTTCGAAAGCAGAGGCAGCGGCATTTTACCCGCGGCCGCCGGGTTCAGCGCCGATCAGCTACCGCGAGCCTCAGAACATCGGCGACGGATGGGTGACGGCCCGCGCGCGCGACGTGGGCATGGATGAAGCTCTGCTTGCGAAGCTCGTGCAGCAGTTGGCCGCGTCCGATCCTTCCGTTAGGCGCCCGGCCCTCATCCATTCTCTCCTCGTGGCGAGGCACGGCAAGCTCGTGCTCGAGGAATACTTCTTCGGCTTCGATCGCGATGAGCCGCACGATTTGCGGTCGGCAGGCAAGACCTTTGCGGCGGTCATGCTGGGGACGGCGATGTTGCAAGGCATTCGTGTGAGCGCGCAGACGCACATCTACCCATTGCTCTCCGCCATGGGCCCGTTCGCGCATCAGGACGCGCGCAAGAACGAGATCACGATCGGACAGCTCATGACGCACACCTCCGGTCTGGCCTGTGACGACAACAGCGACCGTTCGCCCGGCAGCGAGGACGCAATGCAGGGCCAAACGGCACAGCCGGATTGGTGGAAGTATACCCTCGATCTGCCGATGGCGCACGAACCTGGCGCGATCTATGCGTACTGCTCCGGCGGAATGAATCTCGTGGGCGCGGCGCTCACCACAGCGACGAACACATGGCTGCCGGAATATTTTGACCGGACTGTCGCGCAGCCGCTCCACTTCGGGCGCTACTACTGGAACCTCATGCCGACGGGCGAAGGATACCTCGGCGGAGGCGCTTTCGTGCGGCCTCGCGATCTGCTCAAGATCGGCCAGCTGTACTTGAATGGCGGCGTCTGGAACGGTAAACGCATCGTCTCATCGGCGTGGGTCGCAAGCTCGACGTCGCAGCACGTAGCGATCACCCCAGCGACCACCGGTCTGAGCGCCGACGAGTTCCCTAACTTCTACGGCGTAGGCGCCGACGGCTTCGCGTGGCATCTCGACTGGCTGCATGCGGGCGGTCATAGTTATCGGGAATATGGTGCCACGGGCAACGGCGGTCAGCTGCTCATCGTCGTTCCGGAGCTCGACATGACTGTCGTGTTCACGGCCGGAAATTTCGGGCAGGGCGGCATATGGAGCCAATTCCGCAGCCGCTTGGTGCCTGAGCGAATCATCCCCGCCATCCGTCACTGACCGCAGAACGGCGCCGGAGAACTGCTCCGGCTGCCGGTGTCTGCTCAGTGAAGCTACTTGACAACGGGCCGGTAAATGTGGTATTTAGTCAACTGACCAAGGCGAGTGACTTACTCGGGAGCGCGCCTGACCGGTCGTTGATTCCTTATTGCTCCCATGCGCGGAGGAAATGATCAAGTGGCTACTCAGACCCAACCGCAGTCAAAGACTGCTGCCAAGACATACACCCTGAAGGGCACGCTGCTCGAGGCATGCTCGTGCAAGACGCTGTGCCGATGCTGGATCGGCGAAGACCCCGATGGCGGCTCGTGCGACGCATTCAACGCATACCACATCGACAAAGGTGAGATCAACGGCATCGACGTCTCCGGGCTCACATACGTGCAAGTGGTGAAAATCCCGGGCAACGTCCTCGTACCGAAATCGTGGACTCGCGTCACGTACATCGACGGCGCGGCGACGCCGGAACAGAAGCAAGCTCTGCTGGATGCTTGGCATGGGCGCCTCGGAGGACCGCTGGCAGATCTCAACGGGCTCATCAAAGAGGATCTCGCGACGTACTCCGTGCCGATCGAACACAAGCTCACGGGCGGCGAGGGCACGCTCGTCGTGGGCGATAAAGTGCACGCGAAGATGGCCCCGTACAAGAGCGGTTACGGTTCTGTGACGACATTGCGCGACAGCATCTTCAGCACGATCGCCGGTGCGCCGGCGTACGTCTCGAAAGCATCCGAACATGTCGTGAACATCCCCGAACACGGCATGGTTTGGACGTTCAAAGACCGCAACGCGATCCAAGGCGACTTCGGGTTCGAAGCATAGCGATGGCAAGCACCGCTGGACAGGCTGGGGACCTCGGGCGCCGGACAACGCCGACGCTCGGCATACTTCTCGCCATCATCCTTGCGGCGTGGGGCTTGAGCGTGTGGGTGGAGTTGAGCGGCACCGCCGTCAGATTCCACCACCACACCCTCTACGAAAGCGGGCTGCCGTTCTGGTCGTCCGCGCTCATCATGCTTGCGGGATGGCAGATCATGACCGCCGCGATGATGCTGCCGTCATCGCTCGGATTCATCCGCATGTACGCGGCCGCAGCGAGGAACGCACCGGATTTTCCCGCGTCGCTCGCCCTCTTTCTCGTCGCGTACTTCGTCGTTTGGAGCGCGTTCGCGGTTGCGGCGTTTGCGGGAGATATGCAAGTGCATCGCGCCGTCGATGCGTGGCCGTGGCTCGCTGCGCATTCGCAGATCGTCATAGCCGCGACGCTCGGGCTGGCAGCGATCTACCAGCTCACGCCGCTCAAAGACGCGTGCCTAAAAGCATGCCGGCATCCCGGCATGTATCTTGCGCGACACTACAAGCGCGGCGTGCTCAACGGGTTTTCGGTGGGCCTCGGTCACGCGCTCTTCTGCGTCGGGTGTTGCTGGGCGCTCATGCTCGTCATGTTCGCGGCCGGCGTCGCCCATCTCGCCTGGATGGGAGTACTGGGTGTGGTGATGCTCATCGAGAAGGGCGCGAAGAACGGCGAACGCTTCGTCTTGCCCGTCGGTGCAGCGCTCGCTGCGCTCGCAGTCATAAGCCTTTTGGCGCCGCACGCGATACCAGGACTATAACAGCCTGCCTCGCATTCCGCTTGGATGAGGAGTCATCGAATCAAAGCGACGCAACGTCAACGACTCGGCATCACGCCTGCGCGTGAAGAAGCCGAACAAGCGTTTCTCGACGCCGCGGAGCGCTTGCTCGTGAGCGTGGGTTACGCCGGCATCACCACGCGCAAACTTGCCGAGGAGGCCGGCCTCAACCACGGGCTCGTCCATTATTACTTCGGATCGATGCAAGAGCTGCTCTTGCAAGTGCTCGAGCGATTCACCGACCGGTTGATCGCGCGGCAGCGGGCGATGTACGCAAGCGAGATACCGTTTCTCGAGAAATGGCGCACCGCCATGCGCTACCTCGACGAAGACTCGACGAGCGGCTACTCAAAGGTCTGGTTCGAACTGCAGGCGCTGGGCTGGAACGATCCCGATATCCGCAAGCGCGTCGCAAAGGTCGATCAGGCCTGGGGCCAAGTCGTGACCGAGGCTTTCGATAAGGCGATGACGGAATACAAGCTCGACCGTCGTGAGTTTCCACTTCAAGCAGTGACGGCGCTCGTCTTCACGTTCAACGAGGGGATGTTTCTTCGCACGCTCTCCGGCATCCGGACGGGACACAAAGAGCTGCTGGATTGGATCGACCGTTGGCTCGAAGATCTTGACGCAAAAATGCGAAAGCGAAGTGCGAGATGAGAGCTAGATACCCGGACCGCGAAGGCTTCGCCGAACGCGACGGAATCAAGATCGCGTTCGAGGTTTTTGGCGACGGACCGCAGACGATTTTGCTTCTTCCGCCGTGGTCTATCACGCATTCGCGCGTCTGGAAGGCGCAGGTGCCATATCTCGCGCGTCATTTCCGCGTCGTGACCTACGATGCGCCCGGCAACGGAAAATCGGACAGACCGCAAGATCCAAAACAGTACACCGATTGGAAGCGCGTTGCCGATGCGATGGCGGTGCTGCGCGCGACCGGTACCGAGCGGGCCGTCATCGTCGGCATCTGCACCGAAGCCTGGACCGCGACGCTGCTCGCAGGCGAACACCCGCACGTCGCCGAGGGGCTCGTGTTCTTCGCGCCGGTGTCACCGTACGGCGAGAGCATGCCCGAACGGGAAGTCACATCGTTCGACGCGGTCCTGGAAGACCACGAAGGTTGGGCCAAGGAAAACCGGCACTATTGGCTCAGCAACTACCGCGACTTCCTCGAATTCTTCTTCGCCGAGGCCGCGTACGAACCGCACTCCACGAAACAGCGCGAAGACTGTGTCGGTTTCGCCCTCGAGACCACGCCGCAGACCCTCATCGCGACGGTGGACGCGCCGGAATACATCGCGACGCTCACGCCCGACGATCCGCAAGTCGCGGAGCTCTATCGCAAGATCGAATGCCCGGTGCTCGTCATCCACGGCGAGCAAGATAAGCTCGTCTCGCCCACGCGGGGAATCGCCGTCGCCGGCGCCACCGGCGGAAGGCTCGTCTTGGTCGAAGGCGGCGGCCATCTGCTCTGGGCCCGCCAGCCGGTGAAGATCAATCTGCTCTTGCGAGAATTCGCCGAGCAAGTTTTTGTGAACGAACCGCAGGTCACGAACGGTCAGCGCACAGATGGGGCACGACGCTGGTCGGCTGCTCGCAAGCGTCCAAAGCGCGCGCTTTACATCTCGTCGCCGATCGGATTGGGTCACGCGATGCGCGACGTCGCGATCGCGGAAGAGCTGCGCCGCCTGCACCCGGATCTCACGGTGGATTGGCTCGCTCAGCATCCGGTGACTGCCGTCCTCGAGGCTCGGGGCGAGCGAATTCACCCGGCGAGCAAGTTCTTGGCGAGCGAGAGCAAGCACATCGAGAGCGAGTCGGACGAGCACGACCTCCATGCGTTTCAGGCGCTGCGCCGGATGGACGAGATCCTCATCAATAACTTCATGGTCTTCCACGATATCGTTCGTGACGAACCCTACGATCTTTGGATCGGCGACGAAGCGTGGGAACTGGACTACTTTTTGCACGAGAATCCGGAAGAGAAGCGTTCGCCGTACGTCTGGATGACAGATTTCGTCGGATGGCTCCCGATGCCCGACGGTGGCGAACGCGAGTCGTTCCTCACGTCCGACTACAATGCCGAGATGATCGAACAGATCACGCGCTATCCTCATCTACGCGACCGTTCTATCTTCGTGGGCAACCCGGAGGACATCGTGCCCGACAGCTTCGGCGCCGAATTGCCGCAGATCGCGGACTGGACGATGAAGCACTTCGACTTCTCAGGTTACATCACCGGCTTCGATCCGTCCGCGCTCGCCGACCGCGCGAAGTTGCGCGCCGAGCTCGGCTACAAGCCCGACGAGGTCGTCTGCATCGTGACCGTCGGCGGGTCGGGCGTCGGCGAACACCTGCTGCGCCGGGTCATCGACGCATATCCGCTGGCCAAGCGCAAGGTCGCGAACTTGCGGATGATCGTGGTGGCGGGACCGCGCATCGATCCCACATCTTTACCGTCAGCCGGAGGTCTTGAAGTGCGCGCGTATGTCGATGGCCTCTATCGCCACCTCGCCGCGTGCGACGTCGCGGTGGTCCAGGGCGGCATGACCACTACTATGGAACTCACCGCCAATCGGCGGCCGTTCCTGTACTTTCCGCTTCGCCATCACTTCGAGCAGAATTTCCACGTTCGTCATCGCCTCAAACAGTACGGCGCGGGCCGCTGCATGGACTACGCGACCGCTACGCCGGAGATCATTGCGACAGCGCTCGCCGAAGAATTGGCGAAGCCCGTTTCGTATAAACCGGTCGAAACCGATGGCGCAGCGCGTGCGGCTGCGCGAATCGCCGAATTGGTCTAGCGGTCTATCGCGCATCGTGAGGCGAGCCCAGTACCGTTCGTGTCGACGCTGATGCCCCCATCAAGGTCTGTTCGGTAAACGCGCACGCCGATCGTACGTAGCGCGAACAGCGTTCTCGGGCTTGGGTGGCCGAAGACGTTGTGCAGTCCGCACGAGATGATCGCGATCCTCGGATGCACGGCCGTCAAGAACGCGGGCGTGGAAGAATACGCGCTGCCGTGGTGTCCGACTTTGAGGATGTCGGCACGAAGATCGGCGCCGCCATGAGACAGCAGACGCGCTTCAGCCTCAGATTGCGCATCGCCGGTGAGCAGCATCGCGACCCGGCCAAATTCCACCCGCAACACGACTGAATTGTTGTTGATATCTGAGGCGGTACCGGTCAGCAGCGGGAGTTCCGGCCCGAGCACGCGCACGCGCACCGCCGGCCCGAGATCGAACGATACTCCGCGCACCGCGCGGCGCCAGGGGATGTGTCGGTCGCGCATGATCGCAAGCGCGCGGTGATAGGCTTGCCCGCCGTAGAGCTGCGCAGAGTCGTAGACGGCGCCGACGCGCTCGCGCGCCAAGATGACCGGGAGCCCGCCTGCGTGATCGCCGTGCGGATGCGTGAGCACGACGTAGTCGAGATGCGTGATCCAATGACGCAGCAAGAACGGCATGACCGTCTTGGTCGCGATCACGTCGCCGATCGGCTGCGCGACGATCTGGCCGGAAACGCCCGCGCGCTCGAGCTTGCCGCCGCCGTCCACCAGCATCGCGTGCATGCCGGGCGCGCGCACGAGAAGGCAATCCGCTTGGCCGACATCGATCGCGTCGAGATGGAGGCGAGGATCGAGCGCCGCCGCGAAGCCCGGCACGCAGTAGACGATGGCGAGCGCGGCTCCAGCGGCGACCGCACCGCCGACGAGACGCCGGCGTTCGGCGCCGAACTTCACGGCGAGCGCGAACGCCGCAAGCGCGATCCAATACAGCACGAGAAACGCATGGCTTGGCGGCGGCATGTCGACGTGTGCGGCAGGCAGCGATGCCGTACGGTCGACGATGTCCGTCACCGCGCGCACGCCCCACCAAGCGAGATTGGCAAACGGGGTGCACGCCCATGGCGCGATTTGCGCTAGCGCGACGAACGCGGCGCCGCACGCCATGATGGCCCCGATCAACGGTACGACGAGCAAATTCGCGACAACCGCGTACGGCGTGAAGACGTTGAAATACAGCGCTTGCAATGGCCAAAGCGCGATCTGCACGACGAGACTTGTTCGGGCGAGCTCCAAGACGAGGCGATCGAAGCCCGATTTGGCGTCCATGCCAAGGCGCTCGAGCGCCGGGCTTAACAGCGCGATACCCGCGACGCACGCGAACGAGAGAGAAAAGGAAGGCGATAGCACAGTAAGCGGCTGCGGCAGGCCCACGGCAAACGCTGCCGCGGCGAGCACCGCCGATGGAGTTCTTCCGCGACCGCTCTCGAACGCCGCGATGCCGGCTGTCAACATGGCGGCGGCACGAATCGTGGGCAGATGCAGGCCTGCCAGCGCCGCATATGACCAGGCAGCGCACACGACGAGCGCCATGCGGACCGGACGCGGCAGCGGTAATGCCGCGAGCAGCCGCGCAAGCAGCGCCGCCATGATTCCGAGGTGCAACCCCGCGGTGGTCAAGACGTGGACCGTGCCGGTGTCGGAAAATTCTTGACGGAGCGCGGCGGGAAGATCGCTTCGGTCTCCCCAGAGCACGCCTTCTAAGACGGTGGCGTCGAGCGCCGGAAGACGCGCCTCGATCGCGTTCGCAAAGATCGCACGCAGTCTGGCGAGCCCCGCTTCGATTCCCGCGGCCGGACCGTCGATGCGGATATCGCGAGCTGCCGGTGCCGCCAGCACGAGCGCCACGCCTTGTTCGGCCAGGACGTCGCGTTGAGCCGGTTCTCCATCGTTGCGCGGCCCGCCGGGCAATTCCACACGGCCTTTCACATGCGTCAACCGCCCCGCAATCGTTGAACCGCTTTGGAACGATGGCGCTTCGAGCAGCGCTACCCGGCCGAGGAGCGAAGCGGCTACCGCACCGCGCGGCGCATCGACGGAATCGATGCGAATCCTTAAGGAAACGCCCGATGAGGTGGGCTTCGGGCGCTCGAGTGCGACCGCTTCGACAGAGACGTGCCGCTCTTGAAGCGCGGCAAATGGCGGATGCGATCGCGCCCATCCGGCCCGAGCGCCGAGGCAGATCCCCGCGACAGCCGCGACGCCGACGATGACCGTGAGTTCGACTGCCGCTCGCTTCACGGCGTCCGTGCGCCGCACGCAGCCGGCGACGGCAAGCAACGCGACGCAGCAGAGCGCAGTGGGCCAACCGAGCGCATGCGCACTTGCGATCACACCGATCGCGTAGCCCGCGAATGCAAGCGCGAGTGCGTGACCGAGTCGCGCATCAAGTATCCAACGATCCATGCCGGCGCATCACGGCGCCCTCATTGTGCGTCCACTCGTTCTCGGTGTCGCTCGCCGCGAGGAACGCCTGAAGCCGAACGGGAACAAGAAGTTCCAACACTCGCGTCGACAAAGGAGATGCGCTGCTTGGACACCCTGGTAATCGTGCTCTTGGTGCTGATCTTGCTGGCCGTGACAGGGCACCTGCACCTCTAGATCAAGCGCTCTAACCCCTCAACCTCCACACATCCGGCCGCACGCACGCGGCGGCTCGACGAATTAGGTATCGCATGCGCGTTCTCGTCACCGGCGGTGCTGGCTTCATCGGTTCGCACCTTATCGACGCTTTGGTCGCGGCCGGTCACGAGACCGCGATCGTCGATAATTTCTGGGAGCGCGGCGGCGGCCGTCGCGCAAATGTGAATTCTAAGGCGAAACTCTATCGATGCGATATCCGCGATAAGGAGCTTGACCGCGTCTTTGCGGAGTTCAAGCCGGAGGCGGTCTCGCATCATGCCGCTCAGCACAGCGTCGCGATTTCGACCGAAGACCCGCAGTTCGACGCCGACGTCAACGTCAAAGGCCTTATCAACGTCTTGCGTCTGTCTGCGACATATGGCGCGAGAAAGGTGACGTTTGCGTCATCGGCCGCCACGTATGGCACGCCGCAGTACCTGCCGATCGACGAAAAGCACCCGCAGCTCCCCGAATCGCCGTACGGCATCACCAAAATGGTCGCCGAACACTATCTCCGCTACTTCCGCGCCGCCAAGGGCCTGGAGTTCACCGCCCTGCGCTACGGCAATGTGTACGGGCCGCGCCAGGACCCGAACGGCGAAGCCGGCGTCATCGCGATCTTCACGGGACGCATCATCGCAGGCGAGCCGATCCGCGTGGATTGGGATGGCGAACAGCAAAAGGATTTCGTGTACGTCGGCGACGTCGCACGCGCCGGCCTCCTGGCGCTCGACAAAGGCGACGGCACGTGCTTGAACATCGGCACGGGAATCGGCACGTCGGTCAACGCGCTGCATAGCGCCATCGCCGCGCAAGTCGGACGCGACGTCGAAGTCGTGCGCGCCCCGAAACGAGCCGGCGACGTGCGGACGTGCGTTTTCGCGGTCGATGCGGCGAAACGCGAACTCAGCTGGGAACCCCAGACGCCGCTCGCGGCGGGGATCAAAGCAACAGTGGAGTACTTCCGCTCGCTCTAGACCGCGCGGTTTTGCGTCGCTGCCGCGACAAGCGCCGCGAGCTTCGCACGCGAGTGCACTTCGAGTTTTTCGAAGATGGAAGCGATGTGCTTCTCGACGGTTTTCAATCGGATATCGAGTCGCTTGGCGATCTCGGCGTTGCGAAGACCTCCTGCCACAAGGTTGGCGACTTCGTGCTCACGCGACGAAAGCACGGTCAGGGCCGGCGCGGCCGACACAGACCGCAGCCGGCGCAGAATGCCGGACGCCCCGCACCGTTCGAAGATCGTCATCGCCTCTTCAACTCGCTGCGCGTGCACGAGAGCTTCGGCCTCGAGCATCGGCCAGCCGAGCGACGCGTACAGATGCGCG